>WQXF01000141.1 GCA_009784985.1 Clostridia bacterium
CCTTTGAGATCGTGCGCATGCAGTCCATGGTGGTGCCGCCCAAAAAGCCTTATCGTTTGCAGATGCCCGTGTTTTCGCCGGTGAGCCGCCGACGGCTGGACAAGGTGCCCTTTGATCTGATACATACCCACTCGCCTATGGTGGCAGGCGCCGAAGCGGTGCGGGTGGCGCGCCGGCACGAAATTCCGCTGGTCACCACCTTTCATAGCAAGCTAAGGGATGATTTTATTCAAGTGTTTCGTAACGAATGGCTTTGCGACGCCATCTTGCAAAGCTTTATGCGCATTTACGAAAAGGCCGATGTGGTGTGGACGGTAAACCAATCCACCCTGCAAACCCTGCGGCAATACGGCTATCAGGGGCGGGTGGATGTGATCCCCAACGGCTGCGATATGGCGGGCACACAATACGACGCTACCGAGGCGGCGGAATTTGCCCAGGCATTGTGTGGTCTGCCGCCTGCCGTGCCCACGCTGCTGTTTGTGGGTCAGATGGCTCAGGTAAAAAACCCCATGCTGGTGGTGTCCGCATGCGCCGAGGCGATCCGGGCGGGCAGCCCTTGCCATCTGCTGATGATCGGCGAAGGCCCCTCTCTACAGGCCTTAAAGGATCAGGCCGTCCAGTTGGGTATCGGCAACCGCGTGCATTTTTTGGGTGTGATCCGCGACAGGGATGTGCTGGCCCGGCTCTACACCCGCGCCGATCTGTTTGTATTTCCATCGTTGTATGACAATGCGCCCCTGGTGGTGCGGGAGGCCGCGGCCATGGGATGCCCCGCGCTGCTGCTGCGCCACGCAAACGCCGCCGAGGGCATCGACGAAGGCGACAATGGCTTTTTGGCCGAAAGCGCCGAGCTGATGCCTTTCTCCCGCCGGTTGATTCAGCTGATGGGTCAGCCCCAGCTGTTGCGGGAAGTGGGGGAGCGCGCCCGGGAGACGCTGGCTTTTTGTTGGGAGAGCGTGGTGCAAGACGTGGCCGACCGCTATCAAGAGATACTGCGTGAATACGCCGCCCAGCCTACCAAAAAGCGGCGCTCGCAAAAATAATGGCAATTTTGTTATAGGATAAGCAGACCGCCAAAGGGCAAAAATCCCTCCCGTGATCATTTGCAATCGTTTATTTGGGAGGTCATTTTGTGGCACAGGCGGCGCAATTGGCGTGCTGGGGGTGGCTGGGTGGCGCGGCGCTGTGGGCCACCCGGCGTCGCAAAATATCGGCCCGTGCCACCCGCTTGACGGCGCTGGTTTTGCTAGCCGCTTGCATGGCCACCACCATCACCCTCACTATATTGGACAACAAAGATTTGCTGCGCACGCTGCTTCCATTGCACCTGTGCAGCCTTTCGGCATTTTTAACGCTGTATTTGCTGGCCACGGGCAATACAGCTTGTTTTCACTTTTGCTGGTATTTGGGCATGCCGGGCGCGGCGCTGGCGCTGATTTTTCCCGCAGTGGAGCCCTCCAGCTGGCCCAACCTGATGAACACTGCCTTTATGCTTACCCACGCCCTGGTGGCGTTTGCGCCGTTATTATTATGGGCCCAGGGCCGCAAACCCTCGCCCCAAGCCGCGGGAGGCGTATTGCTGGCGGGGGGTGCATTTTTTGCGCTTACCTTTTTTGTCAATAACCTGATCCACGCCAACTACATGTTCTTGCTTAAAGCTCCGCCAGGTACGCCGCTGGCGTGGATGGAGAGCCTGGGGCGGGCGGGGTACTTTGCTTGTTTGGCGTTTTTTACGGTGCTTACGGTGTGGGTCATGCGAGCATTCGCCCACATGACAAATGGAAAGTGGAAAGTGGAAAGTGGAAAATGAAAAGGGAACGGCGGGCATTTTTCGCTTGGTCGCAACCTAATTTTCGACTTTCCACTTTCCATTTTCCATTCCAAACAGGCTTTGTTGCAATAGAACACCACGCTTGGGTTCTACCGAAACATCAGGCGGTGGCGCTATCGAATTTAATACCTGTTTGGCCTTGGCTTGGGCCGAGGGCAGGGGCGGTACGCCACGGGCCGATACTGCCTCCGGATGCACCCAGGTGGCCCGTTCCAACAGCTGCTGCCAGTCGTCGCCGGGAGCCAGCCAGGTTTCTACCTCGTCGCTCCGCAGCAGCACGGGCATGCGGTCGTGATAGGCGGCCACCACCGGATTCGCCGGTGCGGTAAGGATCACAAAACGATCCACTTCGCCCCCGCCCGCGGTTTGGAAGCGGGTGTAGGCCCCGGCCATCCACATAAGCTCCTGCTCGGGGATGCGGAACAGATAGGGGTCTTTGCCTTTGGAGCTGGCATTGTGCCGCCATTCATAAAAACCCAGGGCGGGCACGGCAATCCGGCGCTGGCGCATGGCCACACGGAAAAGACCTTTGGTTCTGGCGGTTTCTGCCCGGGCGTTGATGGTTAGGCCCAAACTGCGTGGATTGGGGAACCCCCAGGTCATCCACCGCATGTTGTCCTCCCCTTGCACGCGGACGGGGGCACGCTGGTTGGGCCGCACCTCGCCCTGGCTTTGGGCCCGGATGGTTTCGGCTTCCGGCTCACCGATCAGGCCAAAGGCCTCGGCCAGCCAGGCCGCGTGTGCCCGCGAGATCATGCCCTCGTCGTCAAACAGCATGTATCGGCCGCACATGGGTCAATCCTCCCCCAACATCTGCATCAGGTGCGCGTACAGTTCATTGGCAGTTGATGGCCAACGCTGGCAAAAGCGGTTGGCTTGCTCACGGGTGGGCAGGCTCACCCGCACATCCAGCAGCGATAGCTCGCCCTCGAACAATTGCAGGCGCGCCACGTATTCGCCGGAGGGTGTGGTTTCCCAATCGGCCAGCACCTGCTTTTCTTCGCGAAAACGTTGCTTCCACCCGGTTGCGGTTTCGCTGATCCGTGTGGCTCGGGAGTGGGGGATGCGGTTTTTAAACAGTTGCAGCGATTCATAACCCTTGGCCGAGGGTGCGTAGAGCACACCCAGTGCGTGGGGCAATTTTCTCAATAGGCCCATATCGTCCAGCTCGGCCAGGGAGAGATGCAGTGCGATGTAGTCCATCAGCTCGTTCTCCACCATAAAGCGCAGCAGTTGATCCGCCGTGGCCAGGCCCAGCCGATCCAGCGCGTACAGGATCACCAGCTTTTGTTCGGTCATGGATGGCTGTCGTGACGGCATGCTTTTTATTCCCCCAAATATGGAAAAGACGCTGCAAAACAGCGTCGATTGTGCTTAGGAAACGGGCGTCTCATACGATAAAGGACTTGATGTCGGCCAACAGGTCGGCGCAATCGTCGGCGTAGATCTCCATGGCGATGGGCTTGGCCAGATCCAGGCTCAATATGCCCAGGATCGACTTAGCGTCTACCACGTAGCGACCCGCGCGCAGGTCAATGTCGAACGTGTACTTGTTTACGACATTTACGAACGCCTTTACGTTTTCAGCCAGGGGCAGCTTGATGTTGATTGTCTTCATTGCTTTTACCTCCTCTCCTAGCTGAGGTTATTATACAGCATAGGGGCTGGAAAAACAAGGCCGTTTTTCACGTCACCAATCCATAAACAAACGCGCACGTTTCCAACACGTTTTGTTTTGCCTCCTCAAAGGCTTCCTGTGTGGGGAAATGCTCCTCCATGGTCCAGCTTTGGCCAAGGGCGGCGTCCACAAACATGCTCCTCAGAATATCCTTTTCCGAAATCGCCAGGACAGGGCTCATGATCGCCGCCATTTCCCGAATTTTGCTTTCTTCGCAGGGGATTTCGTTCATCAAAAAGCGGCCGGTCTCCATCACTGGGTCGTCCACCACACCTTTGGGCTAAAGTCAACAGGGTCAAAGAAAAAAAGTATCTACATTTCGGCGGTAGCGTCATTCTTAATCAAGCGTAAAACCTTGTCTGTAAAGGTTTCTTTGCTCGTTTCGCTGAAATGAACGTGAATGTCAAAAGTGGTGTTCCCGATTCTCTTTGTGATCGTTGGCGCTTTTTTGTCTGCCTGGCGGGTCGTGGTTTGGATTGCATCTGTGTTCATAATCATTTTCCTTTCTGGGCTGCAAATGCCCTTGAAACGCAAAAAGCCCCGTTTTCTGGGGTAGTGGCTCAATACCATTACCCTTGCAAAAACGGGGCTTGGAAGCGTTGATATTATTGGGTTTTTGAGAGCCTAAATTTCTACATCCTGGTGTAACGGTTTGATACGCCTTTCGGCTCGGATTCGCGCCGTGAGAGCTTGCAGATCCTCGTTGACATCTTTCTCCGTAGGATGCTCAATCCTCGCATGGAAACCCCTGTCGAGGTATTTACGGGTTAAATCCACGGATGCTTTGCGCCCTGCGGGGTCATTGTCAAGGCAAAAGACAAGTTCCTTAATGGCGGGGTACTGATTCAAGAGGAAAGGTATCGCCGTGTCGGATGTACCTGCCAGTGATAGGCGGCTGTGCTGTTGCCATGCCCCTGTGTCGCCTACGGTGGCGTTTTCAAGGCTTGCATGGCTCATAGCATCCAATGGGGCTTTCAAAGATATACAGGCGTTCAGGGGGCGCACATGCCGCCATCGTGAAGCCGTACCGTTTATCACTCCCCGCACAGTCACCGCGATAATCGCCGTATGTACCCCGCACGGAAGCAGACCGCGCTTTGCCTTGCTCGTCATATCCCACAAACACCACGTTCCTGCGCTTGTCCTCATACAGTATTTCTTTTTGAATGAGCGCATTGACAATATCACTGTTAATGCTGCGCTTGTTACAGAGATAGTCATACAGGCGCAACGAAATTCTCGCCTTTGGGGGCAGTATAAGCGTTTTCGGTGGCTTGGCTTCCTGCCGTGGCGGTGCTGTGATCGGCGCGATGCCCGTCACAGATTCCACCGCTTTACGGAACGGCATTTTCTCAGCTTTGACAAGGTAATCCAACGCGCCATGACCGCCTATCCCTTTGCTATGCCAGAGCCAGGACAAGCGATCATCCTTCACGGCAAGGCTGGGGTGTTGGTGACAACGGTACGCGCCGCCCCGATCGGCGAATGTGAAGCCGTTGCGTTGTTCAAAAAAGGCGATGACATCCGCTTTTCTCGCTTGTTCTACTGTGTTATTATCAATCATAACAATTCCTCCTAAATCTCTGCGCCTGTACTGCGTTTGCGTTCCGGCATTGCCAGTTGCGGCTCCTGTCGTTCGGGCGGCTGCCGCAGAATGTCCTCAATAACCTCCATCAAACGCTTCGGGGCGCGTTTGAGTGCAGCCGTAAGCTTATCCAATCCGGTTAAACGCTCCATGACGGATGGTCGGTTTTTCATTTCGATTTGCGCCTTTAGTTCGTCGCGCTCCTTCTCGGCGGCGGTGAGCTTGCGTTTCATATCAGCGACTTTTCGACTAGCGGTTACAGCTTTTTTTGCGAGGGTTTTCAATATTCCCATCTCATCAGCCGTCACGTTGAAGCCGCCAAGCATGGCGGGTCTGCCCATCGCTTCGATGTCGGCAATGGTGGCTGCCGCTTTGGTCTTAACGGTTATCCGCTCATCGAGTTTTTCAATCCGTTTCGTTTTCTTGTCGGCTATCTGACCGAGTTCGGCGATGCGCTGCGCTTCTTGCTTCACCTTGAATTCCAAAACGCTCAAATGCTCGGCCGTGCTGCCGCGCTCCCCGCGCTCAAAGCCTAAAAATCCCGCTTCCCTCATGTGCTCATAAAAATGGTCTTGGAGCAGGGAATAGGCATTAACGAGTATCGGCTTTCCTTTGGCGTTTCGTTTCACTTCGCCGTTCTCGTCAAGCTGTTTCAGCTTCGGCCACTTCTTTGAATGGCTCACCTGCTTGATGACCTCGCGAAGTTTTCCGGCCAGCTCGGGGTCTTTGTTGTTTTTCTTGAAATAGATTTCCTTGTCAACGACAGGCACATAAACGACATGAAGATGATAGTGGTACACATCGCGCCCAAGCTGTTCCGATAGCGCCTTGTTCCGTTCGTCAGCGTGCATGACCGCCGACAACACAAATTGCTCCCCACCGATTTCCTCAACGGCGCAGCGGTAGGCTTCTTCAAAAAAGGATTTGGCGTACTCATATCCGCCGTTGTTCTCAAAGTAGGCGCTATTCACGTCAAAAACCAATTCGTCCACGATGAAGGGGTCTTTGCCAAGCCCTCGTGTACTGATTGTTTTGTCGGCAACCATAGCGTCAAAAGTGCTTTCATAGCTGTCCGCACTCTGCTTGAAATGGACATTATACGCGGCGCGGTCTTTGACAATATCCTCGTTCATATAGTCGGTGTTCTGCCGCTCGTTGTGGCGTTGCCGGATTTTCAAACCGCCCCGTCTGTACTGCGCGTTTCGGACTACGCATCTATCAGCCATTAGAATTTCCCCTCTCAACAAATGAAGGAAGGCGGCAGAGGATATAGTAGGGCCTTGCCGCCTTCCGTGTACCGCCTTGCTCAACACTGGCTCGCCGTGGGCGCGTTCCCCCTCGAATCCGTGACGCGTGTGACGGCGTGACGCGTGTTATGGTGTACCCCCCTGGAGAGATTTCCCGTCACGGATGATCTCCTGCGTGACGAGAGACAGCGGCAGGGGGGTATAGGTATAATGACGTGTCACGCGTCACGCGTCACGCCGCAAGAAAACTCGCCTATTGTTTCGGTTTCG
>WQXF01000142.1 GCA_009784985.1 Clostridia bacterium
CTGCGCTGCCAAATTGTATGGTCATCTGACATGCCATGCAACAGGTACAGTGTCTTGAGTGTGTTGTATCCTTTCCCTTCCATGCCGATCTGCCCGGTGGTCTCCTGTGGGAGAATCACATCCATGTTCATGGACATGCCCAGCACATTGGAAAAATAGTTAATGTGCATCAATGCCATCGATCACACCGCCTTTCATTTTCATGGTCGCCGAACAGAAGCATTGTAGCATAGCTATCCCCAAACATCCATCACAACTTCGTGCTTCATAACAATCTCAAGGAGGAACCGTATGGAAAACAAGATTAACCCTCATAACTCTACATTTTCTACTTCGTCACATCGACTTGTGGTTACAGAGAAGCCCTCGGTCGCTCAATCCATAGCGGCTGTGCTGGGCGCAACGCAACGGAAAGACGGCTATCTGGAGGGAAACGGGTATATCGTTTCCTGGTGCGTCGGGCACCTCGTGCAGATGGCCGCGCCCGATATGTACCTGTGCTTCACGCCCATCATAAACGATGGGCTGGGGGGCGGCTGACGATAAATCAGCCGCTCTCTTTCTTTTTATCGGTTGAATGGTACGATGAGGATGAACCCGTTTGGAAGAACTGCCACATTCGTATTTGGGTCGAACTGGCGTGCCAACCGCGAAGCCGAAAGCCTTGATTTCATTAGGTTTTCGGCTTTGCTTTTGGGTGATACAAAGGGCCAAAATGCACAATAACACACTATTTATAGCATATTGGCGTCAATTTTGTCTTAATACTTCTTTACTTTTCTTGCCGCTATGCTATAATGTATCTAATTTGGGCAATCTCAAAAAGGCGGCGATGTAATGCTTCAGTTCTATTCTGCCAACGTGCGTGGCGCCAACACGGCTCGTGTACTGGATCAGTGCGTGGAAAATGCTTTTCAGGGAAACATTCCAAAGGACCTGCGGGCTGTGATCGTTTACGTCACCATGGGGCACAAGCTCGAAAAGGTAAACGCATATTTGCATACGGCTTTGCCGGGGGCTTTTGTGTTGGGCTGCACCTGCGGGGGAATCGTTGGCCCCAATGGCGTGGGCGAATCCATGAATGAAATTGGCATCTTTGCCATATCCGGCCCTGCCGAGGAAGTGGCTTATGCCAGTATCTCGGATGTATCGTATCAAAACACCGCCGAAAAGGCAGAGGCCTTGGCGAAAGAGTTACAAGCAAAACTGCCGGGGATCAATGCCGCTTGCGCCATCGTTCCTGGTTTGGACTGCGCCATTGACGGCGTTGTGCAAGGCTTTGACAGCGTGTTGAAGGATGTCCCTTTGTTCGGCGGCGTTGCATCCGATAACATGAAAGGCATCACTTCCTATCAACTGCACGATGGGAAGGTTGGCCGGCATGGTATGTGGATGGTCGGTTTTGCCGATCCTACGCTATCAACCGTCAACCGTGCCACCCATGGGTTTACCGTGATTGGCGAGCCCATGGAAGTGACCGCCTCCGAAGGCGTCCGGATTTTAGAGTTGGATGGAAAGAATGCCTGGGAAGTCTACACCGCCCGCACTAGGATTACACAGGATGCCAGCATCACTGAATTGATGCCCTTCGGCGCCGTGGCCGAAGAGTTGCCCGAGG
Source organism: Clostridia bacterium (assembly GCA_009784985.1). GTDB lineage: Bacteria > Bacillota > Clostridia > Christensenellales > Aristaeellaceae > WQXF01. Next base: position 1,619 of record WQXF01000142.1, read on the forward strand.
AATCTTGGGCCGAGTATGGCAGCAAATACTTGCTCCATGGGCTTGCCCGAAAGGATAATGACGGAGCGTTGGTATACCGTGCCCATTTCAACCCCGGCACAAAGCTCCGCCTTGCCATTCGTGATGAAGCGCTCATTTTTTCGGAAATTCGCCGCATTTTGGATGAAATGCGCGGACAGGCGGATGGCGAATTCGTGGCTGCGCTGCAAAGCGACTGCATTATCCGCGGCCGTTTCTCGCTGGATGCCATCAGCAAAGACGAACTGGCCGGCATGATGCAGAACACCCTGGCCCGTGATGATGGGAGCAAAGCCGCCTGGCTTGGAATGTATGGCTTCGGTGAATTTGTCCCCCTATGCGGGCAGAACCAATATCACACCTTTACAACATCGCTGATGGCTATATATCGCAGAAAATAGGAGAGCTGAATTTGCAAGCACAGCAGATTATTGATGAGCTGCAGGCACGAATGGCCCGATATGAAAGCGTAGAGCAGGACCTGCGCAATATACGCTATCGTTTGGATGCGCAAATCGATATGTTCACCCGTATTCACGCCTATGGGCAAATGGCTTTCCGTGAAAGCGGGGTAGGGCTTTACGGCCTGATAAGCGAAGGGGTCGTGGATATTTTTCAGTTGGAAGTTGGCGCTGTTTTTGCGCTGGATTTTGCGGGCGGCGAGCTGGTATGCTTGGGTTCGTGCGGGTTGGAAGATCAGGCCGTCACATTGCCATTACCAGACGACAGGCGCCTGACCTTTTGGGCAAATGCGAAGTCTTCACCCATTTGCGGGCAGGCGGGCGGACAGGAAGATGTGTGGGCGCACCTCCGTCTTGAAAAGTGGATTTTTATCCCTTTGTTTGATAACGACCGCAGGTTGCTGGGCGTGCTTTTAGGGGGGATCAGCCAAGCGAACCAAGGGTATTATGATATTGTCATGGGGGATATCCAATCCTCTTTTATGGTATATGGCCAGCAGATGAATGGTATCATCAACAACATGCAAGCACTGCATGCCACACGGGAGGCCGGGCAAGCCAAGAGTCGCTTCTTGGCGAACTTAAGCCACGAAATCCGCACGCCCATGAACGCGATTATCGGTATGACGCAAATTGCCTGCCGAAGCCATGAAATGGAAGAGATTATGCGCTGCATCGGGCAAATTGACCGTTCCTCCCATCATATGTTGGGGCTCATCAACGATGTGCTGGATATTTCGAAGGTGGAGGAGGGTAAGTTGTCTCTGGGCCGGGCACCTTTTGACCTGACAAAAATGATGGAATCGATGCTCAACAACATCCATCCTTTGACAGAGAGCAAAAGGCAACAGTTAGATGTCAAGTACCATCATGTCGCAAAAACCTCCTTTTTGGGCGATGAAATGCGCCTGATGCAAGTGCTGATTAATTTGGCCTCCAACGCGGTTAAATTCACGCCGGAAGGCGGGCAGGTGCATGTAAGCGTGGATCAACTGAAACAAGATGAGGGCAAGGCACTGATGCGGTTCTCTGTACGCGATACGGGGATTGGGATCGCCCAGGATATGCAGGAACGCATTTTTCAGCCCTTTGAGCAGGTGGACAATTCTTCTTCCCGGCGTTTTGGCGGTACCGGCCTTGGGCTTGCAATCAGCCAACGCATTGTAGAGCTGATGGGTGGGCACATCCATCTGGAAAGCCAGCTGAACGAAGGTTCGCGCTTCTTTTTCTCCATTTGGCTTGATATAGACCCAAACCAGCAACCAGATGAACCGGAGGCGGCTGCCTCTCCCAACCCAGCTTCTTATGACTTTTGCGGAAAGAAAGTCCTTGTGGTGGACGATGTGGACATCAACCGCGAGATTGTCCATACGTTTTTGGAGGATGCGGGGATCCAAATTGCAGACGCCGAAAATGGCAGGGAAGCGTTGGACATCTTTGCGGCTTCGGGCCAAGGCGAATTCCAAGTGATCTTAATGGATATGCAAATGCCGGTGATGGACGGCTGCGCTTCCACAGAGGCCATCCGGGCTTTGCCCCGTGCGGACGCAGGGAGCGTTACTATTTTGGCAATGACGGCCAATGTATTTAAAGAAGATGTGGAACGGGCGCTGGCCTCCGGCATGGACGGCCATATCGGCAAACCCATCGACTATGATGGATTGATGCGCGAGCTGGCACGGGCTTTTGCTTCACAAGAGCAAAAAGGTGTATAGAATTACCCTGCACTCATCTTGCCAACATCCCGTTTTCGGTGTACAATAGTACCCGTGTTCTAGATCAATATGAAAGAGGTTTCTTTATGCAAGGATTGCTCTTGAAATTCCTGAACATGTGTTTTAAGAATCGGCCTGAGGTAGGCGCGCGCATTTTCAATGCCAACATGAAATTGCAGTTTGAGAGGAATGCTTTCAAGCGAACGTTCTTGATGCTTCTATCGGTGCCAACCGCTATCTTCCAATCGCGGCGCAAACGCCCTGCCAAAGCAAGTTCACCGAACGTACCCCCCAAACCTTGATTTGCGAGGGCGAATATTTTGCTCCGTCATAAAGCCTGTAAACTAGCGATTGCAGGCTTTTTTCTGTTTACGGATTGGGCCGCAGAACCTAAAGTGGTTTTCCCAAGTCAGGTCACCATCTGGAGTAGAAACTGCATAGTGAGGTATCATGTCCGTGATTTTGTCTACTTCGCGATGGCTATATAACCCCATTTCCCATCCACCTTTACCGCCGCCAAGCCTTCGGAGAAGGCACCCACGGCCTCAAAGATGCACGGCGCCACTTCGTTGCCCGCCACGTCAATGAAGCCATATGTGCTTTCTTCGCTCGCCATCCATGCTCCCCCTTCGCCGCCATACCGCACCCATGCGTACCCTTCGGAAAAGTACCCGATCCAGGAATAGTAATCCACAGCGACGATTTCTCCGCCCGTCTCATCAATGAGGCCGATGCTATCCCAAGTTCCATGGCCGCTATAATCCTCACCATATCCGGCAAAGGACAGCCCTCCGGGCAAGCGCTCCAGCCAGTGATAGCGGATGGGCACGACAACCTTGCCTGTTTGATCGATCATGCCATATTTCATGTCCCACGGTGCAGTTCCTCTTTTGCTAACCGTCGCGAATCCATCGTAAAAAAACTCCTCGTCGATGATTCCCCAACCCCAATAATCGCAGTCATATACCAGCGGCACGATCACCTCACCGGTCTTGTCGATAAAACCGTATTTTCCGTCTTCAGCGGCATCGCGAAATTCAAGCGCCCCGCCCTTGCTAACATACGCCAGCCCTTCGGAAAATGGCGCGGCATGGTCATACATAAACGGAATGGCCACATTGCCGTCTCTGTCGATATAGCCGTATTGGTTGCCGTGCGTATCGCCGCCCCAGATCGCGGCCAGGCCCTCGGAGAAATAGGGCATAATATCCATATGCCACGCAACAAGCGAAGGCAAAGGGCTCTGATAGGTCAACGGAATCACAACCGCACCGGTTTCGTCAATGAAACCCAGCAACTCGTTTTTGACAACGCTTGCCCGGCCTTCGCGGAACTCGCCAACCCTGTCATATTCAACGGGCACAACTTCCTTGCCCGTCTTGTCAATGAGGCCCCATTTTTGATCGTCAAAGACGTTCCATACGTCTGGCCGATCCGTATTGCCAACCATGACCCTTGCCAGGCCATCGCGAAAAGCATACACCTCGCCGTACTTTGGCGGCACGATTTCCTTGCCTGTTTTGTCAATGAAGCCCCATTTTCCGTCAATCATAACCGCAGCCAAACCCTCGCGAAAACCCTCTGTTGCATCGTATTGCAGCGGCACAACTTCCTTGCCCGTCTTGTCAATGAAGCCCCATTTTTCTGTTTCCCCATCGCTAACCATAACGCTTGCCAAGCCATCGCGAAAAGTTAATGAGCCATAGTAGTCAAACCACCACGGCGCGTCATACTGGGGCGGCACAACTACCTTGCCTGCTTTATCAATAAAGCCCAGTTTTTCGCCAACCATAACCACTGCCAAACCTTCGCTGAAATTTCTTGCATCGTCAAACTGCGGTGGTATCACCCAAACATAACCTTCCGCCAAGGCGCCCGAACTCATGGCCAAGCACATCAGTATCAACAAACACCGCGCAAAAATAAATCTCATACCAAAACCTCTTCCCGTTTACTCCACAATGGCTATATAGCCCCATTTCTCATCAACCAAGACCGCTGCCAAACCTTCGGAAAAAGAACGCGCATCCTCGAAAATGCAGGGCACAACTTCTTTGCCTGCGGTGTCTACAAAACCATGCACGCCGTAGCGATATCTTTCGTCACGCCCTACCTGCGCAAACCCTTCGCTAAAGGGCGCTATTCCATCATAAGCGCCAACCGCGACAACTTCCCTGCCCGTTTTTTCATCTACGAGGCCGCAGCTATCCCAGGTTGACCAATCGATATCCTCGCCGAACCCAACGAACGCCAGCCCATCAGAGAAACGCCAAATCCAATCGTATTGAATGGGTATAATGCTGTTGCCCGCCTTGTCAATCATGCCGTATTGCGCGCTCCCCAAAGCTCCTTTGCTGACCTTCGCCAGTCCGCCGGAGAAAAACTGCTCGGCAATGAGCCCGCCACAGCCGCGATAATCGCAATCATACACCATCGGCACAATTACCACACCCGTCTTGTCAATAAACCCGAACCTTCCATAAGTTTCATCCTCATGGTCGTCGTCAATTGCAATAGCCCCGCCTTCGCTGACATACGCCAGCCCTTCGGAAAAGGGCGCGGCATAGTCATAGTCAAACGGTATGACCACATGGCCATCCCTGTCGATATAGCCGTATTGGTTGCCGCGCGCATCGCCGCCCCAGATCGCGGCCAAGCCTTCGGAGAAATATGGCATCATATCGCGATACCATGCCACAGGCGAAGGCAGAGGGCTCTGATAGGTCAGCGGAATCACGACCGCACCGGTTTCGTCCACGAAGCCCAGCAACCCATCCTTGATGACGC
>WQXF01000143.1 GCA_009784985.1 Clostridia bacterium
CGGCATCGCGAAAGACTTCCAGGCGCACGTTGCCCTCCTCGTCGTACTCCCTGGCGATGGCCACATGCCCTTCTCGCCTAGCAAAGGGCAAATCATCAGCGGTAAAATAGGCCTCGGTGATGAATTGGTTATGCTCATTAAAGGTTCGGCGCCGGATGGCAAATCCGTCGTTTCCCGCAACAATGACGCCTTCTCCATCAAGAAACGCTTGATAAATAACATTCTTTTCCGCGTCGTACTCCCGCAACAAACCAGCATGATCCCGATTGCCCATGGAGGGCGAGCCGGTTTCATCCAAGTATATCTGGGTGCGGACATTACCGGCATCGTCATAGGTCATGATCCGGCCCGCATAACCGTCGGTCGTGACAAAAAGATTACCCGCCGCGTCAAAAAAGCGCTCTTCGGCAACTCTCCCTGCCTCGTTAAATACCCTTTTGATTGATACGTATCCCTTTGCATGAGCCCAGGGGTTTTCGGAAGGATCAAAGTAAGACTCTTCGATGGCGTTCCCTTCAGCGTCATACGCGCGCACAACGCTTGCGTGTCCGTTTTTGCCCGGCGTAGGCGAACCATCCGCTGCCACAAAGGTCTCCCGCAAACGATTGCCCACCTCGTCATACTCCCGCAGGAAACCGGCAAAACCATCTTCCATGGCCACCGGATTGCCGGCTATATCGTAGTACATTTCTTGCACGATCTTGTTCTGTTCATTGTATTGGCGCCCAAAAGCATGATATCCGTTGATGGTGAGCGGATTCTCTAGGGGCCCCAGATACGCTTCCCGCACCACATTCCCTTGGGCATCATAGTCCCGAAGGCGAATCGCGTAACCAAAGGAGGGCGCCAGCATCGGGTCGCCGTTTTGGTCAAGATACCCCTCCCACACCACCCGCTCGTCTTCGTCGTAGCGTCGCGAAAGAGCTGCGTACCCCTTATCGATGATCACTGGCCGCATGTTGGTATCCAAATAGGTTTCCACGGCCATGTTCCCCGCTTCATCATAGGTGCGCTCCATGGCGGAAAACCCTCTTGGAATCACCAGCTTTTCACCGGCAATGCCATAATACTCTTCCCGGCGCATATCGCCCCGGTCGTCAAATATGCGCTTTCTAGACGCATACCCATCCCTTGAAAAGCAGGGGTCATCGTTTGTATCGGCGTAACTCTCCTCAATCCAACGCCTTTCCCTATCGAATTGCCGGCGCCGGATCGCAAAGCCGTTGCTCCCGATGACCAGATCGCCGTTTGCATCGGCATATGCCTCGTATACCACGTTTTTGTGGATATCGAATTTGCGCAACAGTTGAACATGCCCACGCTCACCCGCAGAGGGAAGCCCGGTCGTATCCAGATAAATCTGGGTGGTGATGTTCCCAAACTCATCGTAGTATAGGATTCGCCCGGCATAACCGTCTATGCTGTCGATTGAAACACCCTGGGCGTCGTAAAAGCGCTCCTCTCGCACCCGGCCATCCTGGTCATAGTTTCGCTTGAGTACCTCATAGCCTTTTTCGCAAGCCATGGGTTCGCCTTGCCCGTCCAAATAACGCTCCTCAACCACGTTGCCTTCGTCGTCATAACTGCGGGCAAGGGCCATATATCCGGCTGCCACCGTATGGGGCTGGCCTTCTTCATCAAAGTACCCTTCCCATATAACTTGGCCGCTGTCGTTGTATCTTCTTTCCATGGAGGCGAACCCTCTGCTGCCAGAAAGGGGTTTGCCTTCCGCGTCCAAATAGAGCTCACGGATCATGTTGCCTTCCCCGTCGTACTGCCGGTCAAACCCCGCGATATTGCTGCCCGCAAGCACGGGTTCCCCCTGCGCATCAAAATACCGCTCGGCAGTCAGTCGGTTTTCTTCGTTGTATTCCTTGGTGATGGTGGCATACCCCTTGTCGGTATGGACTGCGGGGGCGCCCTCTTCATCAAAATACGCTTCCATGATTTCGTTTCCCCCGCCATCGTATGTCCTGGCCAAAGACGCGAAACCATTGCTGCCGCTTATGGGCTCTTCATTTTCGTCAAGGTATTTTTCGGTTTGCAACCTTCCGGCTGCGTTATAGGTTCTCTCTACAGTGGCGTAACCCGCCGCGGAAACGATGGGCTCCCCGGCTTCGTCAAAGTACGATTCTTTTATGATTCGGTTGCTCCCGGCATCATAAGCGCGCACAAGGGAAGCGTATCCATTGGCGGCAATCAACGGGTTCATTTCGGCATCAAAGTAGTCTTCTCTGTTCACCCGGCTCCGGTTGTCGTATCCAAACTTAACAGACGCATACCCCCGATCTTGCCTAATCATGGGGGTATCGTCTAAATCCCAATATGTTTCGCTCACCTTGTGCTTGCCGTGATAATTATAAGTAACTTTGTGATACCCCAACCTGCAACGCACGGGCTGCTCTTCATGATCAAAAAAGCTTTCTTCAACCACATGCCCGTTTTGCTCCCTGTAAAGGGCTATGGCATACCCCTCCGGGCCAGAGGTAAGCTGCTCGTCCGCATTATAAAAGCGCTTGGCTTTTTGCTTATCGCCTTCATACTCGTATTCAACAAGGGCATACCCTTCCTTGATGTTGATGAGCTCGCCGTCTGGACCGTAATAAGCCTCGGACAAAAGCTGATTGCGGGCAAGGCTCTTAAAAACATATTGGGCGGCGGCATACCCCTTGTTCCCTTTGATCAGCTCACCGTCCGCGCCACGATATTCCACCGACGATAACCTTTGGTTGCCCGCAAACGTTTGGAGAAGGGAGGCATACCCCACCGCCGCTACCACCGGTTTCCCTTCCGTGTCAAAAAAACGCTCGGCAATGCGCTGGTTGCGTGAATCCAGCTCGTATTCCACATACGCATAACCTCTGCCTATCATCATCAATTCGCCGTCGGCGCCAAAATGCTCTTCTTTTGCAAGGCGGCTGTGCTTATCGTAGGTATTTTGCTTTTTGGCGAACAACCCGGGCGGCACTATGTATTCGTCGTCCGTGCCAAAGTATTCCACGGCATGGATCCTTCTGCCCAAAATATAGGAGTTTTGCATCCATGCGTATCCGGCAGGCCCTATCACGTGCTCCTCGTTTTGATCCAAATAGTGCTCCTCGGTCAAGAGGCCTACACCGGAATAGCGCCTAAGGATGATCGCATATCCGCCCTTTGTATTCACCACTTCGCCGTCTGTATCAAAGTAGGTGATCCTCTCGGGCCTGCGATGGGCCGGGCTCAGCTCTACCTCGTAATACGCATATCCGTCCGCATTCATCACCAAATCGCCCTGGGTATCTACCCAAGCCTCTTTTACCAGCACCTTGGTGCGATTATTGATCCACCGGTACTCCCTTTCTGTAGCAGCATGTGCCGCAAAACAATACGCCGCAAACAAAACGGTTATCCCAACAAGAATTATTATGCGGTTTTTCATGCAGCTATCTCTCCTTTAATGTATGATTAATCTCGGTAATATAAATCTCGCGTGTAAACTTTCTCCATCACATCCTGGATTTCCTTGCTAAATCGATTGGTTACGATCACATCACTTATTTTTTTGAATTCTTCTAATGAACGAATCACCCTTGAGTTAAAAAAATGTTCTTCTTGCAGCGTTGGTTCGTACACCACCACCTCCACGCCTTTTGCCTTGATGCGTTTCATCACACCCTGAATGGAGGATTGGCGGAAGTTGTCGGAATTGGCCTTCATCATCAGCCTATGGACACCAACAACCGGCCGGGGATTCTGCGGAAAACCGGCCCTGGCCAAGATGCGGTCGGCCACAAAATCCTTCCGTGTGCGATTCGCTTCTACAATGGCGCCGATGATATTGTTGGGCACTTTGGTATAATTGGCAAGGAGCTGCTTTGTATCCTTGGGCAGGCAATAGCCGCCATACCCAAAGGATGGGTTGTTGTAATAATCCCCGATTCTGGGATCCAAACTCACGCCCTCAATAATCTGCTTGCTGCTGAGCCCATGCATCTCCGCGTAGGTATCCAACTCGTTAAAAAAGGCGACACGAAGGGCAAGGTATGTATTGGCAAAAAGTTTTACGGCCTCCGCCTCCGTTGGGCTGGTGATCAGCACCGGCACATCGTTTACAAGAGCCGCCTCTTTTAGCAACCCCGCAAAACATTGGGCCCGCTCCAGCATTCGCGGGTCATTTTGAGGCGCCCCCACAATAATGCGGGAAGGGTACAGATTGTCGTGCAGCGCTTGGCCCTCCCGCAAAAACTCGGGAGAGAACAACAAGTTATCGCAGCCGTATTTTTTGCGCATCGCTTCCGTAAAACCAACGGGCACGGTGGATTTTACAATCATCATGGCATCGGGCGCGATGTGTTGTACTTGCCCGATCACCGCCTCCACCAGGGAGGTATCAAAATGGTTCAGTTGGGGATCGTAGTTTGTGGGCGTGGCAATCAGCACAAAGTCTGCCCCTTGGTAAGCTTCTTGGGGATCCAGCGTGGCCCGAAGATTCAGCGGGCGGTGAGCAAGATACTCCTCGGCCTCCGCATCTTCAAGGGGAGACTTTCGATTGTTGAGTTGGGCTACTTTTTCTGGCACAACATCCAATGCAATCACATCGTTTTTTTGTGAAAGCAAAATAGCGTTTGACAGGCCTACATACCCAATTCCTGCAACAGCGATTTTAAACATGATTTCCTCCCAAATAAAAGTCTTTATACCATTTTACAAACTTCCCTAATCCTGTTTTAATGGATGTAGAAGGCTTAAAATCAAAATCCCTGATCAAGTCCGATACATCCGCATAGGTTTGATATACATCCCCGGGCTGCATAGGCAAAAAGGTTTTGTTGGCGGGCTTGTCCATCAAACCCTCTTCCATCAAACAGCCCTCCAGAGTTTGGATAAAAAACAGCAGGTCTTCGGGCTGGTTGTTGCCAATGTTATAGATTTTTGCCGGGGCTTTGCCCGCCGGTGGGTTACAGAGCATGTTCTCCATCCCCTGCACAATGTCGTCTATATAGGTAAAATCACGCTTCATGTCCCCATTATTGTATATCTGGATGGTCGCCCCCTTCAGCATCTTTTCGGTAAAGGAAAAGTAGGCCATATCGGGGCGGCCGTAGGGACCGTATACCGTAAAAAAGCGCAAACCAGTTGTAGGGATACCATACAAATGGCTATACGTAAAAGCCATAAGTTCATTGCTCTTTTTGGTGGCGGCATACAGGGAGATGGGTTTGCTTACATCGTCCGCCACAGAAAACGGTGTTTTTTGCTGGTTGCCATACACCGAAGAGGAGGATGCGTACAGCAAATGCTCCACCCGCTTGGGGTTATGGCGCACGGCCTCCAAAACATTCAAGAAGCCCACAATATTGCTTTCGATATACGCCTGGGGATGGGTGATGGAATACCGCACGCCCGCTTGCGCCGCCAAGTGCACCACAATGTCGGGCTGATGGGCGCTAAAAGCATCCGTTAGGGTTTGGCTGTCCGCCAGGTCACCCTTGATGAAGGTGAATCCCACATATTGGTTTAATATTTCCAGCCGCGCGTATTTTAACCGCACATCATAATAAGCGTTTATGTTATCAAAACCGATCACAACACAGCCTTGCTTCAGCAGCTTCTTACAAAGAAAAAAGCCGATAAAACCCGCCGCGCCGGTCACAAAGTAGGTTTTTGATGTGTTTAGCCGTTGATACGAAACCATTCTTGAACCTCCCGATAACTATCCAAATCGCCGATGTCATAGCGTTTGCCCGGCATCTCCATGGCATGTATGGGTATGCTATTTGTTAGCCACGCGATCAGGCTGCCCGGCGCGTCGGTTGGGCAGCCATCCTCAATGGCCTTTCCAATCAGCGGCACATCCTCCCGCCGGTAATAATAGAATGGCGGCACACACCAATGATCCACGGGCGAGTCGGGTTTTTCCACCATACGGACAATACGATCCAACCCATCCACCTGGGCCACGCCCGCCCTGCGTAGTTTTTCTATGCTCGGCTCCCAATAACGCATCACGCATGTGGCGCCTTTTTGTTGCGCATATGCCAAGAAGTTGGCCAAGCTAAAGTCCAGCAGATTATCGCCGGCGATCACAAACAGATCGTCATCTAAGTTCAGGGTTTTGATCGCAAACTGGATGTCCCTTACCGCACCCAATCGTGTCTCGTTTGAAACGGAACCATCGTCCAGCACATCCATCTTTTGTGATGCCCATTTCTGAAAGTGCTCCACATACCGATGGTTGGAAACCACAACGTAACGATCCACAAGGCCCGTACTATCGATATCATCTAATAACCAATCCAGAATCGGCCTTTCCCTCACCTTCAATAGTGGTTTGGGGAAATTCTCTGTTAATGGATACAGGCGGGTGGCATACCCGGCCGCCAGCACAACACAAATCACACCAACGTCTCCTTATGATTGATACCGTCCGCAGAATGGCAAAAATGCACCGAAAACTTGTCCCTGTGCTTGGGGAACGCTTTGAGATACGCTTCCGTTACGCCGCGCTCAATGGATTCGCGGAAGCCCGGATCGATCAACGCCATACAGCAGCCTTTA
>WQXF01000144.1 GCA_009784985.1 Clostridia bacterium
CGGTGGCCCTCTCCTCAATTCGCCATTGTCGCGCTGTGGCGCTCTGTGGCTCATTGGCCTTCCGCGCCGTCTCATCGCGCCACTGGCGCGACGGCGCTCCGGCCCCCTTTGACAAGGGGGGCAAGGGATTTTTTCCAAGTTTTCGTCCTTAGCCCCTACCTCCCTTGTTAAAGGGAGGGGGACCGCCGCAGCGGTGGAGGGATTCTGCACGGCGTTTTGCCTAATCATGAGTTTGTTGGAAGAATTTATACTCAACTGCTGTTGCCCTGCGCTTTTTCCGCTAGCCTTTTTCGATGGTCCAAATCGCCATGGCACACTCCAGCCGCTTGCGCTGCAGCGCGCACTCCAACTCGTAGGGCTCCCGAATGTTTCCATGAAAGGCGTAGGCGTTGGCGGCGCAGCCCCCGCTGCACAAAAACTTAGCCCAGCATCCATCGCATGCCGGTTTGTTAAGCACATGATTTTCGGCAAACACGCGCTGCATAGCCCCATCAAAAGTGCCATCCAGTACGCTGCCCATTCGGAAATCCTCCCGCCCCACAAACTGGTGACAGGGGTAGATATCCCCCGTGGGAGTCACAGCCACGTACTCGTTGCCCGCGCCGCAACCCAGCAGGCGCTTTTTGAGGCAGGGCCCGCCGGAAAGATCCACTATAAAATGAAAGAAGTTAAACCAGCGGCCCTCAGCCCGCCGCTCTAGATAAACGCGTGCCAGGCACTCGTATTCGGCTTCTAAGGCAGGCGCCATATCGGCTGTGATGGCGTAGGGATTGGCCGGGTCGGCCACAACAGGCTCAATGGAAAGCTGCTCAAACCCGGCGTCTGCCAGGGCCAGCACATCTTGACCAAAGTCCAGATTGTACGCGGTGTAGGTGCCCCGCACATAGTATTGCTTATGCCCGCGCCTGCGGGCTAACTCCAGCGCCTTGGGCGTCACCAGCCCGTAGGAGCCGCTCCCGTTTACAGTAGGACGCATACGGTCATGCACCTGGGGCCGCCCATCAATCGAAAGGACTACGTTGTGCATCTCGCGGTTGATGAAGTCCATGTTCTCATCGTTCAGCGCCAGGCCGTTGGTGGTGATGGTAAACAAAAAGCGCTTGCCGTTTGGTTCCTCTAACGTGCGCCCGTATTCCACCAGACGGCGCACTACGGAGAAATTCATCAGCGGTTCGCCGCCGAAAAAATCTACTTCTAACGTGTGTCGGCTTGCGCTGCGTGCCACCAGCCAGTCCAAGGCGGCTTTGCCTACCTCAAAAGAAAGCAGACTGCGCTCACCCAGATGAAAATCACCGGTATCGGCAAAACAATAGGCGCAACGCAGGTTGCAATCGTGAGCCGCATGCAAGCACATGGCTTTTACGAGCCCCGCGCCCTGGCTGATGGCATCTTTGTCCATATCATGGCAATCATCGGGTGTGCCTAGCAGGCCCTGGGCATAAAGCTCGTCCAACTCGGCCAGGGCCTCGGTTACCGTCTCTTGCGAATGCGCCGATGCCAACACACTCACGATGTCTCCGTCGGCATGGCCTTGTTCCCGTAGGCGCAAGGCTTCGAAGGCCACTGTGTCCAGCGCGTGGAGCGCTCCGCTGCCCACATCCAGCGCCAGGTTACATCCACAGGAAGAAAAGGTATGGATCAATCGAGGTTCCTCCTTTGATATACAGGAAAATCCCGGACGGCCATACTTGGACCGCCCGGGCATCGCAACGTAAAAGCGATGATTACTGTTCCTTTTGCTGGCAAGATTGGCTGGCCACCGTACAAGAGGTTTTGCAGGCCGACTGGCAGGAGGCTTGGCATTCGCCGCAGCCGCCCTGACGCAAGCCTTCGCGGCTTACATTCAGGCAGGGTTTCTGTATGGTTTGTACGTGTTTCATTTGTTACCCTCCAAACGTTTTTAGGAGAGTTTATTATACACGGTCTGTTGCTCGGATGCAATCATTTGATCGGAAGATTCGAAAAAACCATACCGCCGAGCCCTCCGGTGGCGATGCCCATGCCGATGTCGGCAGCATATGCCACCCAAGAAAGGGACTGATCGCTGAGCAACGCATACAGCCCTACGCCCAGCGCCATGTAGAGCAAACCAAGCAACGCCCCCCTAGACGCCCCATGTACGCCGCCCCTTCCCACAGATGTGCCCACCCCCAGCAAGATAGCCGCAAGCTTAAGCACCTGGTTAAAGGCGGACACCATCTCATCTGTAGGCCTGATGGCCTGCATCAGCAACGCAAAAACCACGATGCCGCCTAGGGTGATCCCCACGGCCACAAGGAGCCCTTTGCCTAGGCCGCGGGTAATGGGCGTGCTGCCGCGGCTGCTAGCGCGGTAACCGGGGAAAATATCTTGACTACGCATACAAAAAGCCTCCTGTCCGCGTCATGTTTCAGCCTATGCACGGACGGGAGGACTTATACTGCGATCTTGTTACACCAGCGCCTTATACCAGTGTCTCAGCGTCGTTGGAGATGGAGAGCTCCTCTTTGTTGCGGATCGCCCAGCGTGCAAACACCAGCTTCACCTTGTCGTGGCCCACGGCCAGGGTAAGCACATCGTCTTTGATGGAATCCACAGTGCCGTAGATGCCGCCGATGGTGCACACGCGGTCGCCCACCACTAGCTGCTTGAGCATCTCTTTGGCGGCTTTGTCTTTTCTGCGCTGGGGACGGATCATCATAAAGTAGAGCACACCGAAGATCAGGATCATCGGTAGGAACATGCTCAGCATGGAGGCCATGCCCTCTTCGGGAACTTCGCCCGCCGCGGCCAGGATAGGCATCAGGTTATACCACATATTGAGAAACACCCCTTTCATTATTCGTACAAATTATATCGGCTTTGCGCGCGGGATGCAATACATTTCCGCATGTGTTTTATTTTCCGTTGTCAATCTAAAGAAATTAAGGTATAATATCTTTAGGTTTTTCGAGGAGGGTATCGATTTATGCCAAATATTAGGTCTAGCACGGACTTGCGAAACAACTACAATGAAATCTCTGGTTTTTGCCACAAGAATCACGAACCCGTCTTTATCACCAAAAATGGGCAGGGCGACCTAGCCGTGATGAGCATCGAAACCTACGAGGCGCTTCATGGCAAGCTGGAATTGTATCGCTTGCTTGATGAAAGCAGGGAGGCGATTAAGGCGGGCCGCAAGCGTGCCCTTTCGGAGGTTATGTCAGATATCAAACAGGAGATTGCGAATGGCACAATATGAAGTAGAGGTATCGGAACCCGCAGAAAATGACTTGCGCGACATCGTTCATTATATCTCTGCCCAGCTATACGCGCCCATATCCGCCATGATGATGATGGAAGCCATTGATGAAGCGCTCTCAAACCTAAGTGATATGCCACAAAGATGCCCTTTGGTGAGCGATGAGCGCTTGGCGTCCATAGGATACCGAAAACTAAACGTCAAAAATTACATCGCTTTCTTTACGATTGATGAGAGCGCCAACGCTGTCAACGTAGAAAGAATCCTATACGCCCGCCGGGATTGGCTGCACATTCTCTAAAAATTCCGCGATGTATCGTAATTCTCAAGAAACGCGCGATGAAACTCCGGATACCGATCCTCGTCGATGGCCTGGCGGATTCGCTCCATTAGGTGAGCCAAGTAGCGCAAATTGTGGATCGAGGCCAGGCGGGGACCGGTGATTTCCTGTGCCTTAAACAAATGGCGGATGTAGGCGCGGGAGAAATTCGCACATGCATAACAATCGCATCCCTCGTCAATGGGCGCAAAATCCCGGGCGTATTGTGCGTTTTTGATCACCAGCCGGCCCCTATCGGTAAACAGCGTGCCGTTGCGCGCCACACGGGTAGCCAGCACACAATCGAACATATCCACGCCCCGCAGCACACCCTCCACCAGGCAGTCGGGGCTGCCCACGCCCATCAGGTAGCGGGGTTTGTCTACTGGTAGAAAAGGGATCACCTGCTCCAGCATGTCGTACATAATCGGCTTGGGTTCGCCCACGCTAAGCCCGCCAATACCATAGCCCGGAAAATCCATATCCGCCAGTACTTTAGCGCTCTCCACACGCAGATCGGCAAAAAACGCACCCTGCACGATACCAAACAGCGCCTGCCGGTTTTGCCCAGCCATGGCCGCTTTGCAGCGCTCCGCCCAGCGATGAGTGCGCTCCATCGCTTCTTTTGCAGTGGCGAAATCGCAGGGATAAGGCGAACAAACGTCAAAGGCCATCACGATATCGGCTCCCAGTGCCTGTTGGATTTTCATGGATATCTCAGGCGAGATAAAGCGCTTGCTTCCATCCAGGTGGGATTGAAAAGCCACGCCTTCCTCCCGGATCTTGCGCAAGGCGGCCAACGAAAACACCTGGAACCCGCCGCTGTCGGTAAGGATGGGATGGGGCCAAGCCATAAAGCGGTGCAGCCCACCAGCCTCCCGCACCAAATCCTCGCCGGGGCGCAGGTGCAAGTGATAGGTATTGGCCAGGATGATGTCGGCGCCCAGGGCCTCTAACTCGTTGGGAGTCATGGCTTTTACGGTGGCCTGGGTGCCCACGGGCATGTACACCGGCGTGCGGATGTCGCCGTGGGGGGTGTGTACGGTGCCACGACGCGCGCCCGTGCGGGGGCAGGTTTTGTGGAGGGTGAAGGAGAATTGTGGAGTCATATAATGCGCTTAACCTCAAACATGGAGTAGTCTTCCATAAAATCGTCAATATTGCATATTCTATGAAACTCTACTCTTTTTATCGCCGCATACTCGTCTTCGTTAAACTTTGGGAGAGCTGAGTTCACGTCTTCAAATAGTTTAAGCCTTAGCAGGGCATCAAACTCTGTGCATTCCAAAACCACTACATATTTGACAGGCTTTGAAAAGCACTCGCCCCTAGCCAATTGTCTTAGCAGCGAATCTTTCAGTTTTTTACCAAAAATATTTTTACATGTTTCTGCATCTTTCATTTCAGCAAGAAAACGATCCCTGCACTCTTTCTTGGCTTTGGGATTATCAGGATCCTTAACTTCAATGAATAACCACTCGTTTTCATTTTCAACAATAAAATCAACTGCGGATAATCCTGCATATTCTGGTTTATCGGCTACAAAGGCTTTTCTGCTCTTTGAAAAATCAAACCGCAAATCTCCTTCGATGAATACGCTATTCACAATCATTTATCCCCCGTAACCTTTTTAACTACTGCATCATACAGCTCTTCCTCAGCTCTTTCGATTGCGTTATTGTCTAGACCTGAATATCTGTTTGCAACTGAAGCCTTGATGATTTCCCCATCTTTGTAAAGCGATATGAATCGTGCATCATCCGCATTTTTCTTTTTTAGGTCAATGTATTTCGCAAGTGTATAACTGTGTGTGGCAATAAAAACCTGCACGCCATCTTCTTGCAACATGTATAACACATCAACCAGCAGGGGCAGCAACTCGGGGTGCAGGCTGTTTTCGGGTTCATCCCATAGAAGGATTGAATCTTTTTCGAGCAAGCCGTTTCGGATCAATATCCATAATAAACCAAGCTTTTTATAGCCACTAGCCTCAAACGAGAATTCTACTTTCAATCCACTTGACTTGACAATATAAAAGGTATCGTTTTCATATAGAACTTCGCCTTCTATTGTGTCGCCAAGCATGGTTAAGATGGTTTCATTTCTCTCGGTGATCTCTTTCGTTTCCCACAACTGGGCATTGTTCAAAATATCAAGTTGTACTTGATCAAAAGGCAAGTTGTGCTTTGATGCCATCGCAATCAAACCTTTAGAGTGAGATAGCATCTCCGTTGTTGGTATAAATACGGATTGAATGTCCAATTCATACCATTTGTCGTCAGATGTATCATTCATTCGCCCACTCATCACACTGCATCGAAATATATGCTCACCACTTGCTACTTCAACATATCCGTTATCAACTTTATTTTGGAAGAGCAAGTCAAATCTATTCCTTGGTCTGAAGACAAATCTATCACTTTGAACCATTTCATCTAAACTAATTTGCTTTCGTTGATCTCTAAACTCATCGATTCGATGGATTATATTGCTATCCTCGCAAGGCGCATAAATACACTTCAATAACGTGCTCTTTCCTGTGGCATTCGCGCCAATAAGCACATTAATTCCATCGCAGAAGTCTACGCTGATAGAACCCTTAAACGCTAAGAAATCCTCTAGCTTTATGCGATTTATTTTCACTAGACATCACCTTTGCTTTTTCGTTGCAAGCAAATAATACATGTTCGCCGTCGCCATGTCAATCACAGTATCACCATCGCATCCCCAAACGAAAAAAACCGATACCGCTCCCGCACCGCCTCGGCGTAGGCGGCCAGCGCTTGTTCGCGGCCCATCAGCGCGCTGATGAGCATCAGCAGTGTGGACTCCGGCAGGTGAAAGTTGGTGATCAGCGCATCCACGGCGCGGATGGGCACGCCGGGCGTGATGAAGATGGCGGTTTCGCCGCCGCCGGGGTGGATCACGCCGCCCTC
>WQXF01000145.1 GCA_009784985.1 Clostridia bacterium
GTGACCCATCTCTGGCCGATGAAAGCGTCAGTTTAGAAGAGCGCATGCAAAAAATCGCCCCCGTCCACACCACGTGCCAAACGTACTTTTCGTGGAATGGAAAAGTCCTGGGCAATTGGGGGGAGCCGGGGAGCGGTTATAAGTGAAACTCTCAAAAAAAAGAGTTGCCATCTATGTAAGCATAATGATTGGCGAAATATTGCTTATATTTTTGCTTTCAAACCTATTAGGCATAAGCACAGAAAACACTTGGTTGGGAGCAATCGGAGCAGCCATAATATTTGCAACGCTATTTGTAATGCTGTTCGACATCGCTTGGAAAGTGAAAAACACACGTGCGGATATAGGCTGCTTGCTCTTTTTCATGATCTTTACAGGAGCCTTGGGAATGATGGCCGCCCTTGTTATATTTTTTTCTGGTATTTGAGCATATATTGACTATTCAATCGTAACTTGTCATATACATGCCGTGTTTTGCAACTTGATCTGACAGGACAAGCCTTCATCCTGATGGTACAATCGCTTGAACGAGCGATTAGGAGGTGAAGGCGGTGGCCCAATCCGTATCGCGCATGGAAAGGGGCAAAGCTCGAAAACGGCAGCCTCCCCGGTGGGCGCGCTGGTTTATGGTGCCTTTGCGTGCCGCCGCCGTTGGCATCGCGGGCACGGTGCGCGCCGGCAATATGCGGGTTTCGTTGATTGTAGCAGCTTGTTACTTGCCCCTGGCCTGCGCGCCCATGCCCGATGGCAGCCGCCCCTTTGCCGTGGCGGCCTTTGCCGCCCAACTCTCGGCTTGGTGGGGCGCGCCCGCCGCCTTTGGTGGGATTGCCCTGGGTGTGCTTTTGGGCTGGAACGGTTCCTGGCTCCAGTGGTGGCAGATGCCCGCCTGCGCTGCGCTCTGGCTCAGCTACCCCCTGTGGCGGGGTCCGGAGCGCTGGTTTACGGCCCGTGCGAGCCTAGCAGCCTGCTTGGCCATGTTGCTGCCCCTGCCCCTGATCGCGGGCGCTTCGCCCATCGATAGCCTGCAATGCCTGATCAGCGCATTGGTGGCTGGGTCAATGACGCCGGTGTTTTATCAGCTGCAATCCATGCTGCAAAAACCCCCCCGCCCGTTGCGCGGCGACGAGCGGCTTTGTGCACTGCTGGGGTTGGGTGTGCTGGCGCTGGGTGGGTTGCCATGGTCGCCCCTCAGCTGCAATTTGGGGTTGGCTGCGGCAGCTTGTTTTACGCTGACCCTGGCACAGGGTTGCGGTACAAATATGGGCATGCTTACCGGCGCGGCTTTGGGGCTGGCCCTGGTTACCGGTGGCGGGGAGCCCTGGCTGGCAGCTTCGTTGGGCGCTGGCGGTGCGTTGGCTGGCGCCCTGGGCGGTGAGCGCAAGGGGACGGCCTGCGCCCTGTTTGCGTTGGGGGCGATATTAGGCGCGGTGGTGCTGCAAACCCAGGCCCAATGGCCGCCCGCCGGGGCGTTGGCATTGGGTTCGCTGCTGTACTTATTAATGCCGGACAAGCTGCGCAAGATCGCCCTGTGTTATGCCGCGCCTTCTTATGGGGAGGGTGTGATACAACCCGGCGCGGTGGGTGTGGCCTTTGCTTACGCGCTGGAGAGCCGGGCCCGCGGCCTGCGCGGTATGGCGGCGGCGCTGCCCAAGCCGGTGGAGCTGCCCATGGAGTTGCCCGACCGGCTCAAGCGGCTGGCGGCGCTGCACTGCGAGAGCTGTGAGCGGGCCGGGCGCTGCTGGCACAGCGGTTATGCCGAGACCGAGCAGGTGCTGGGCAGCCTGATCGAGATCGCCGAGGAGCGGGAGCTGGACCCGACAGATGTTGTGGGCACGGTGTCGGTGATCGGCTGTGTCCGTGGGTTGCGTTTGCCGGGGGCCCTGGCCGAGATGCTGCGCGAAGAGGGGAAGTTCTTTGCCCGGCAGACTCGCCAGGGGGAGGCTAGGGCCATTGCCGGTACCCAGTTTGAGGGATTTGCCGAGTGCATGCAGAGCATCGCCCAGGCCATGCGCGAGGAAACCGTATTTCTCCCAACAATACGGCGCAAGGTGCAGCGCGCCCTTGCCCGTGCCGGTGTGGAGGCTCAGGTGCTGACCGCCGCGCAGGTGGGCGGCAAGGCCGAGGTGCTCCTGGCCGGTGAGGATGTGCAGCGCCTGCAGGAGATGGGCGCGCTGGTTTCAAAGGCTGTCGGCCTACCCATGGCCCCGCGCCAGGTTGACGCCGGTGAGGGGTCCGAGGTGCTGTTTGAGCAGGAGCCGCCCCTTGCCGTGGAGGTGGGGATGGCCTTGCGGGCCAAACATGCCGAAACCGTAGCCGGAGACGGCCAGCTGGTGCAGCGATTGGCCCAAGGTTTGCAGTTGCTGGCTCTGAGCGACGGCATGGGCAGCGGGCCCCGTGCCAGCCAGGAGAGCCGGGCCACGCTATCGTTGCTGCGGCAATGTTTGGCTGCCGGTTATACCCGGGCCCAGGCGCTGGTGGCGGTGAATGAGCTACTGCTCTCCTGCGGCGGCGAAGACATGTACGCTACCATGGATCTGTGCTTATTGGACCTGCATACCGGCGAGGCCGCCTTTGAGAAGCTGGGCGCGTGCACTTCTTATGTGGTGCGTGGCCAGAGCTGCCGCCCCATCGCCGGAGAAACGCTGCCCCTGGGCATACTGGCCGGTGTCCGGCCCCGTTCCTGCCGGCTGCGGCTGCGGGCGGGGGATCTGGTGGTGATGCTTTCCGACGGCGTGGCCGACGCCTATCCGGGAGGTGAGGAGAGTATGGTTCGGGTGCTTACCAAACTCCACGCCCTGCCCGCCCAAAGCGTGGCCGACGCATTGCTCCAGCGGGCCCTGGCCGTGCAGAGCGATCACCCTCGGGACGATATGACCGTGTTGTGCGCCCGGTTGCATCCGAAACAGTGAACAGTGAACAATGAACAAATAACAGTGAACAGTGAACAGTGAACAATAGGCTACGGTGAAGCATATTTGCTCTGCCGTAGCCTATTGTTCACTGTTCACTGTTCGTTGTTCATTTTATGTCACTGTTCGCTGTTCATTTTATATTGATTTGCATGTCCCAAACGGGTACAATGTAAGGGGGTGTGTGTATGCAGCCGCTGGTTGCCCACGGGCTGGAGGCGCGGTTCCTTCGGGCGTTGGCCGCCCTGGGCGTGGCAGCTGGGGCGCGTGTGCTGGTGGCGGTGAGCGGCGGCGCGGATTCGGTTGCCTTGCTCCGTTTGTTTTGCGCCATGCGGGAGGAGCAATCGTTTACGCTGTATGCCGCCCACCTGGATCATGGTATGCGGGGCCAAGCGTCACAAGAAGATGCACGCTTTGTGAGCGGCTTGTGCCAAGCGTTGGACGTTCCCTGCATTCTGGGCGCGCGGGATGTGCCCTCGTTGGCAGCCCAGCTTAAGACCGGCCCGGAGGATGCGGCGCGGCAAGCCCGTTACGCCTTCCTGGAAGAGGCGCGCATCAGCGTGGGGGCCCGGTACGTGGCGTTGGCCCATCACCTGGAGGATCAGGCCGAGACCGTGCTGCTGCGATTGTTGCGGGGCTGCGGGCTGGCCGGGCTCACCGGTATGAGGGATTCCCGGGGCGCGTACATCCGGCCGTTGCTGGGGGAGCATCGCCAGGCACTGCGTGGCTACTTGCGCCACATGGGCCAAGGGTGGCGGGAAGACGAAACCAACGCCGATCCGGCCTATGCCCGGAATTATGTGCGTGTGCGGGCAATGCCAGCGTTAAAAGCGCTCAACCCCAATCTGGCCCAGGCCCTGGCCGGTATGGCCGGGCGGCTGGCGGTGGACGAGGATTGCCTAAACAGGCTTGCGCAAGAATTACTCCAATACAAGCCCATGCCCTATGGCCTGTGCCTGCGGGCCGGACCGCTGAGGGGGGCCCACGAGGCGTTGCGCAGGCGGGCCCTGATGATTGCCTGGGGCCAGTTGGAGGGGTTGGAACGGTTGCAGGCCCATCAGGTAGAGGCCCTGTCGGCTTTGCTGGATGCCTCCGCTGGTGCAAACTGCAATCTGCCCGGCGACTGGCATGGTTTATGCGGGCGGGAGCACCTGCATCTGCTGGCCCCCGACTCGCCTGATCCGCCAGAGCCGATGCCATTGCGGCTGGAGGGCGAGACCCGATGGCCAGGCGGTCTGCTCCGGGCGCGGCCTGCAAGGCCGGGGGAGCTAGGCGATGGGAAGCGTACCCAGGTGCTGGACGGTGACGCTCTGCAAAACGCTGTGGTACGCTTCCGGCAACCCGGTGATCGCTTTCGGTCGTTGGGCGCGGTGGGCTCCCAGCCCCTGAAGCAAACGCTGATCGACCGGGGCATCGACCGGCCCTTCCGTGGGTTGATCCCCTTGGTGGTTGGTGATGGCCGGGTGTTATGGCTCATTGGCCTGCTGCCTGGCGGCGATGCCGCTGTTACTTTGCACACCGTGCGTCCCATTCACTTTACATACGAAGGCGAATTGCCTTGGGAAATAGGAGGAAAAAAGAACCATGCGTGAACTCTACAAGGATTTGCAGCCCGAAATACTCATCAACCGCGAGCAATTGGCGGCCAGGGTGGCCGAGTTGGGCGCGCAGATCACCAAGGATTACCACGGGAAGGAGCTGGTGCTGGTTGGCATCCTAAAGGGCGCGGTGATATTTTTGGCCGATCTGCTCCGGGAGATTGACTTGCCCCTCACCTTGGATTTTGTGGCCATCTCCAGTTACGGAAGCGCCACCAAGTCCTCGGGTGTGGTGCGCATCATGAAGGACCTGGATCACGACATCGTGGACAAACACGTGCTGGTGGTGGAAGACATCATCGACACCGGGCTCACCATGTCGTTTTTAAAGAACAATCTGCTCTCCCGGGGGGCGGCTTCCATTCGGGTTTGTTCATTGCTGGACAAGCCGGAGCGCAGGCTGGTGCGGCTGGGCAGCGACTACACCGGCTTTACCGTGCCCGACGCTTTTGTGGTGGGCTATGGGCTGGATTATGGTCAGCGTTACCGCAATTTGCCTGAGATTGGCGTGCTCAAATCGGAGATTTACGCAAATTAGAAATTAGAAAAAGCGATTTTGCAAAAAACAAGAGAATGTGGTATAATAACTAGTTGTTGAGTATCATTCCGCTTGTGGCGGGGGAGGAAAACACTTGAAAAGATCGTACAAAGGGTTTTTGTGGTATGCGGTGATATTAATCGCAATTATCACGCTTTCGCAGCTGATGCTGCCCAGCCAGTCCACCGTAAAAAAGGTGGATCAGAGCGAGGTGCTTGACTATGTGAAAGCGGGCACCGTGGCCAAGATCGCCATTATGGAAGACAAGCTGCTGGGCTTGCACACCGAAAGCACGATTGCCGAGGGATCCTTTCCGGAAAGGGCCCACGACTTTGAAGCTACCATCAACCGTGAAAGCTTTTTAAGTGCGGTGCGCCAGATTTATGCCGCGAAGAAGGTCAAGCCGGTGGAGATGGTGGGGGAGCAGGATTTTGAATTTACGGTGCAGTACCTGCCCAGGCCCACCGCGCCTTGGTACATGGAGTTGATCCCCTTTTTGCTGATGG
The DNA here is from genome assembly GCA_009784985.1 of Clostridia bacterium. Classification (GTDB taxonomy): domain Bacteria; phylum Bacillota; class Clostridia; order Christensenellales; family Aristaeellaceae; genus WQXF01. The sequence continues at coordinate 5,552 of WQXF01000145.1, forward strand.
CCGGCCTGATGGTGGCTTTCTGGATGTTTGTGATGCGCTCCCAGGGCGGCGGCAACAGCAAGGTGATGAACTTTGGCCGCAGCAAGGCGCGTTTGTATGATCCGGAAAGGAACAAAAAAACCTTTGCCAATGTGGCCGGCGCGGTAGAAGAAAAAGAAGAGCTGGCGGAAATCGTGGATTTCCTGAAGGATCCCAATCGTTTTACCGAGTTGGGTGCACGCATTCCCAAGGGTGTGCTGTTGGTGGGCCCGCCGGGCACCGGCAAAACCCTGCTGGCCAAAGCAGTCGCGGGGGAGGCTGGCGTGCCCTTTCTGTCCATCTCCGGTTCAGATTTTGTGGAGATGTTTGTGGGCGTGGGCGCAAGCCGCGTTCGTGATTTATTTGATCAGGCCAAACGCCATGCGCCTAGCATCGTGTTTATCGACGAGATCGACGCCGTGGGCCGCCATCGTGGCGCGGGCTTGGGCGGCGGGCACGACGAGCGGGAACAGACACTCAACCAGCTGTTAGTGGAGATGGATGGATTTGCCAACAACGAGGGTGTGATCGTGCTGGCAGCCACCAACCGCCGCGACATACTGGATCCGGCGCTGCTGCGCCCCGGCCGGTTCGACCGGCAGGTTACCGTCAATTACCCCGA
>WQXF01000146.1 GCA_009784985.1 Clostridia bacterium
CCGGATCAAACAATTTGGCCATCACGGGCGGCAGGCCGGCGGCGTTTGCGGGGTGGAGGTAGCGCTGTGGGATTTGGCGGGCAAGGCTTACGGTGTGCCGGTGTATCAAATGCTTGGCGGCAAGTTTCGCGATAAGATTCGTATTTACTGCGATACGGATGTAGACGGAAAACATACCGGCGCCGACATGGGCAAGGCGCTCAAAGCGCGCATGGACATGGGCTTTACCTATCTTAAAATGGATTTGGGATTGGGCGAATTGTTTGGCGAGCGGGATACGATCAACGCACCCCTTGGGTTTGTGGACGAGATGCACTCGGGCGGCAGGTGGCCTGGATTTGATGAAAAGAACCCGGAGCACGTACGGCGCGCCCGCAACCGGGTGTACGACACCTACAACATCGCCCACCCCTTCACCGGCATCTCCATTACCGAAAAAGGCTTGGACAAGCTGGAAGAATACGTGCATGGCGTGCGTGAAGTCATCGGCTACGAGATTCCCCTGGCCATCGACCACTTTGGCCACCTGGGCGTAAACGAATGCATCAAGCTCTGCCGCCGCATCGAAAAATATAACATCGCCTGGGCCGAAGACATGGTGCCCTGGCAACTCACCGATCAGTATGTGCGGCTAAGCAACGCAACGACTGTACCGATCTGCACCGGCGAGGACATTTATCTAAAGGAGAACTTTGAGCCCCTATTGAAGGCGGGCGGTGTGGCGGTGATCCATCCCGATCTGCTTTCCAGCGGCGGCATTTTAGAGAACAAAAAGATCGGCGACATGGCCCAGGAATACGGTGTGGCCATGGCCATCCACATGGCGGAGTCCCCGGTGACAGCCATGGCGGCGGCCCATTCGGCTGCGGCCACCGAGAACTTTATCGCCTGCGAAAATCACTCGGTCGACGTGGACTGGTGGGATGATATCATAACCGGCGGACCGGCCAAAAAGCTGATCCAAAACGGCTACATCAAAGTGCCCGATAAGCCGGGCCTGGGCATCGACGATTACAACGACGAAGTGCTCCGGGAGCACCTGCATCCGGATTTCCCCGAACTGTGGGTATCCACCGAAAGATGGGACAAAAACTGGTCTCACGATAGGCTTTGGAGCTAATTCTGGAGTTGAATTTATGAAACTCGTATGGTTTACCGATAACCGTGATCCGGTAACACAGGCAACTGCACAATATCTTAAAGAACAAAACTGGCGGGTAGCGCTCAACGATTTGGGCGGCAAAAGCCTACCCGGCTGCGATCACACGCAGGTTGATTTAACGGACGCCAATGCGTTAGGCGTTGCCGTGAAATCTTTTGGCGATGGGTTGTGGGGTGTCGTCCATCCCGCGCCGCCACCCATTCACGCCTCCGTCGAGGAGGCGGACGACAACCTGTGGGCGCGTGGGTCTGAAAGCGGCCCACTGGCAGCCACATTGGTAACGGCGGCAGCCGGGGCCCATTTGGCCGGGTTGGGGCGGGGCGCAATCATCTACCTAGGCAGCATCCACGCGGAAAAACCCATGGGCCACGGCTTTTTGTACTCCATGGGTTGTGCCGCCACCCAAATGCTGTGCCGGGAGGCCGCGTTGGATTACGGCGCAAAAGGCGTGCATTGCGTGTACCTCCAGCGGGGTGTCATGGCCCATGACATGGCCAATCAAAGCGCCAAAAGTAACCTATACGTTGGCGCAGCATTCCGGTACCCCCAGCGGCGCATGCCCGACCCCGGCAGTTTGTGTGGGCTCATCGAGTTTTTGCTCAGCGGCGCGGCATCGCCCCTAAACGGCGCGGACCTGCGGGCCGACGGAGGCTATACCATGTACTACGGCAATCAAATAGAGGGGTGTCCCGAGTATGACACATAAACAAACTGTGGCCTTGGTTACCGGCGGCGGGAAGGGCGTAGGCGCGGGCATCGCCTGTATGCTGTGCAAGGCCGGGGCACGGGTGTGCATCGGCTACCACAGCAGCGAAGCCATCGCGCAAAAAACCCTGGAGGATATCCTGTCCCAGGGCGGCGAGGCATTTTTGTACAAAGCCGACGTATCCCACCGGCCGCAGATCCGCGCCATGGCGGAAGCCACGGCGGAGAGGTACGGCGGCATCGACGTATTGGTGAACAACGCGGCGATGCAAATCAATCGCTTTATCCGGGAGTACGACGCGGACACCTTCCGCTGGCTGTGGGATATCAACATCGGCGGCTATTGGCGCGCCACCCAGGAATGCCTGCCCTACCTAAAACAAAGTGCGGCGCCACGTATCGTCAACATATCGTCGATACACGGCAAGCGCCCCGGGGTGTTTGACGCCGGATATTCCATGACCAAGGGCGCCATCCGTATGTTCACGCGGGAAGCCGCGCTGGAGTTGGCCAGCCTTGGCATCACCGTAAACGCCATCGACCTGGGCGCATGCAAAATCGACAGCAAAACAGGCCAGCACGCGTACAAAATCTACTGGCCCATAGAGGTTCGCGGCAATGCGGGGCTGCCCCTTTCAAACATTTCCACGCCGGAGGATGTGGGCGCGCTGGTATTGTACCTCACCAGCCCGGACGCCGGCATGATGACAGGATCGGGCATACGGCTGGACGCGGGAATGGCGCTGGCTTAACACAAAAAGGAGAACGCTTATGAAATTCGATTGCAGGGAAGACATCATCCAGCTCACCCCCGAATGGACCGGGGAGCGCTACGAAAACGGCCGCCCCAAAGTGCCCGACGACATCCTGCGCCGGATACGCAACATCACCTTTGAAGAAGCATGGGGGCCCCTTTGGGGTTTGGGCTACAGGTACCAAACCGAATGCAACTTCCGCATGGTGCATCCGGATAAAAAGCTGGTGGGCCGTGCGGTAACCTCGGTGATGGTGCCCATGCGGCCCGATCTGCACAAAACCCTGCTGGACCACGGGCACAAGCAGGAAGGGCGGCACGGTTTTTTTAATCAATGGGTGATCGACCAGCTGGGCGAAGACGACGTGGTGGTGGTAGACCTGTTTGACAAGGTGTACCAAGGCACCTATGTGGGCGGCAACCTGTCCACCGCCATTGCGGCGCGCACAAAACGGGGCGGTTCGGTGATATGGGGCGGCATCCGCGATTATGAGCAAATCGTAAAGATCGAAGAGACCCAAACTTTCTTCCGCGGCATCGATCCCACGGGCATCGGCGATGTGACGATGACGGGTTTTAACACCCCTTGCCGTGTGGGCGGCGCTATCTGCATGCCGGGGGACGTGGTGCTGGGCACCATCAGCGGCGTGATCTTTATTCCGCCGCAACATGCCGAAGCGGTGGCCATCGGCGCGGAAAAATCCCATGTGCGGGATATCTTTGGGTTTATCCGGCTGGCGGAGAAAGTATATTCCACGGCGCAGATCGACACAGCATGGACTGTGGACATGTGGGTGGATTTCTTGGGTTGGATGAAAACCGACCCGCAGGCCGAGCCCTTCCGGCATCTGGAGTGGGATGAGGAAGTTGCCCAGGCAAAAGAAACCAGCGGGGCTGAGATCAGGCTGTAGGTAGGGTAGGACACGCATCATTCTGTAGGGGCGGCCCTGTGTGGCCGCCCTTGCGTTTTATGGCGGTTGTGGCCGCCCTCGCGTTTTATGGCGGTTGCGCAACCTTTGGGCGACCACACAGGGTCGCCCCTACATCTATTCCCCAATTTTCGGCGCACGCACGATGCGCGGATCGGTAAAGATATCTTTGTCGTCAAAACTGGGGGTGCTGAATTCGCTTACCACGGCGCCTTCCGGACCGGCCTGGAACCAGTGCAGCGTATTGGGCATTAGGGTATACTGCTCGCCGGGGTTGAGCACGATTTTCTTTCCCCCCTCCACGTACAGATACACCGTGCCGTAGCGGGCACGAAAGGTCTCTTCTTTGCCGGGATACCCCTCAAAAGGCGGATGCCGATGCTCCGGGCAGGTTTGGCCGGGCAAAAGCGCCAGCTCTTTGGCACAGCACCGGTCTGTGTTTAGATAGGTCACAAGCTGCAAGCCGGTGCGCTCCAATTCGCCCAGGCCAAAATCGGCTACCTCTACGTTCTGTTGCTCCTCTTTGGTGAGCACGATACCGGCCTTTGCGTACAGCGCCAAGGCCTTTTCTTTTGCTTGCTGATATTGGGCTTTTGTTAGCATTTTGTAGCCTTCTTTCTTTAGCGATAAACCCCGCAGGTCCTGGCGGTTTCGATTTTGCAGCCGCTCTCGCGAGGTCATCAACTCACCCTCTTTCTGAGTGCATTACACCACGCCTCCTGCTCAGATGGATAGTAAAAGCAAAACAGATCAAGGTGGAAAGCACATACTCCCGCCCCATAAACAAAAGAATGGCGCCCACATCCCGAATTACGGATACTTCCCGTATCCATACGGGCATCAGGGTGGCCGCATACAGCATATATCCCAACCGCCAAAGGGCATTCACAAGGGCAGGATTTCTCTTTGGGGAAAAGGAGAGCACACCCACCATGGCCAGAGCCTCCAGCACAATGGCAATCGCCGGGTTGATCACAATATCCGGGCGAACCGCCCAAAAAAGATTCAACAGCTTAATCGATGCCGCCAGCAACGCGGCCCAAAGCACCCCGCGCTTTTGGCCGGTTCTTTGATACACACGATCCATCATAAAGTAAGCCGCCGGGAACCAGATGTACGGGCCGATGGGTATGGGCAATTGATGCAGCACAAAACCGGCTGTGGCTTCGAACACACCCCAAGCTACACCCCAAATCAATACGGTACGCCATTTCATGTTAGGTTGTCTCCTTCACTTCGGTTAAGGCGCGCACCGCGCTGCGAATCTCGCCGTAGCTGGTGCAGCGGCATAGGTTGGCTTGCAGCCATTCTTCCATGGTTTCTTCGCCGGCTTGGGGATGGTGGGCCAGCATGGCGTGGCAAACCAGCACAAAGCCGGGCACACAATAGCCACATTGAAACGCGCCATGCCCCACAAAGGCGGCCTGTACCGGTGATTTGCCGCCCAGCCCTTCCACCGTAAGCACATCATGGCCCTGGGCTTCTACCGCCAGCACCAGGCAGGATTTTACGGGCCAGCCGTCCATCAACACGGTGCACGCCCCGCAATCCCCATTTTTGCAGCCGGGTTTGGCACCGGTAAGGCCCAGTTGATTCCGGAGCACGTCCAACAGCAGGTCGCTGGGACAAACGGCCACGGTTCGTTTTTCGCCGTTTACGTTTAGTTCTACCAGGGATTTTCCCACGATCCAGCTCATCCTTCTAACACCTCCAACGCCTGCCCTAGGGTTTGCCGGAGCACAAACCGCCGGTATTCCCCGCTGCCCTGATAGTCAGTCACCGGCAGGCCGGGCAGGCAAGCCAGCGCATTGTCAAGCCGCTGATCCATGGCAACGCTACAATCATTGAGCGCCTTTTCCATCTCCACACTACGAAATGGATGCGGAAGCAGCCCGGAGAACGCAAAACGTATACCTTCGGGGCAAGCGATGGCCGACAAACTAAGCAGCGGGTAGTCGATCTTCTCCCCCGCGGTTTTTTTGATGTGCGCAAAGGGCAAACCCAAAAAAGCAATGGGTATACACACCTGCAACACAAGCTCACCGGGCTCCAATCGCAGGCGGCCGATACGGGCATCAAAAATGGAGTGTACAGACATGATCCGCCCGCCCTTGGGCCCAAATAGGACAACCGTGGCATCGGTCAATAACAGTGCCAGCACGGTCTCCCGATAACTGATGGTGCCGCACAGATTGCCGCCTAGGGTGATGCGGCACTGGTTGGTATGATCGGCGATCCGCCCGCAAATCAGCCCAAACAACGGAAACAGGCCCGCATCCTTGATCGCCCGCAGGGGCACACACCCGCCGACCACCAAGTACCCGTTTTGAACGTTCAGCACGTTCATCTCGGGGATCTGCTTTAGGTCGATGATTGCGTTGGGAGCGATGGCGCCTGCGCGGCACATGGTGATGATTTCGCTGCCGCCGCCATAATAAAGAGGCCGGATATATTCTTGAAACAGGGCCACAGCCTGTTGTGGGCTATCGGGCTGGGCATAGGCAAAATCCC
>WQXF01000147.1 GCA_009784985.1 Clostridia bacterium
GCAATGGCGGGCCGCGCCACCTCGCCCAAGGGAATCCTTCCAAAGCGGTTGTTTAGGCTGGCCCAAGCTTTAGGCGCGCCGGGCACCATGGTTGGCAGCCAGCCATGAACCGGCATTTTACTTGCCGTCGGGGTGAGGGCCAACGCTTTCTCCAGCGTGAGCGCCTGAGGAGACCAACCACTGCCGTTGAGCCCATACAGCTTTTTATCCCGCTCGATCCAAACCAGGGCAAAGGCGTCGCTGCCGATGCCGTTGGCGGTTGGTTCTACGACTGTAAGGGCCATGGCAGCGGCCACGGCGGCATCCACGGCGTTGCCGCCCCGGCGAAGGGCATCTAATCCCGCGGCGGATGCCTGGGGCGACGAGGCGGCGACCATGCCACCCCGTGCGTAGATGGGGTAGCGGCTGGAGGGGTACGGGAGATGGGTGGGATCAAATTGCATGGGGGATACCTCGCTCGTTTCGGTTCTCTTTTTTGATGATACGTGTTACAATGCGGATCAAAAGGCGCGCTGTTCCAGTAGGGCGCGGCGCCTCGACGCGCCGCCGTATTGCAGCAAAGACACATTATTATGGGCAGATCACGGCGCGCCGAGGGCGTCGCGCCCTACGCTTGATTGGCGCATATGAGGAGTGAACAACATGCATTCATTACAACGCGGATGGACACCGCGCCGGGCCGATGGGGCGCTGCTCCTGGTAGCAGTAATTTGGGGCAGCGGGTTTATCGCCACCGAGTACGCTCTGCGGTTTGAATTGCCGCCAGCGCTGATTCTGGCGGTTCGCTTCTGGATCGCGGCGCTGATTTTGCTGCCCTTTCAATGGCGGAAACTGCGTGCCCTTTCCGGGCGGGCGCTGCTCACTGGCATCGGAGCGGGGGCCATCCTCTGTGCCGCATTTTTTGCGCAAACCTACGGGCAGGCGGGTACCAGCGTTTCCAACAGCGCCTTTCTTACCGCCACAAACGTGGTGATGGTGCCGTTTATTGTGTGGCTGCTGGCCCGCAAACGCCCGCCCCTCAAAATATACGTGCTGGCTGCGGGCACTCTGTTAGGCATCGGCATCCTTACCTTGCGCTTTGACGGAGGGTTCGCAACCATCGGCCAAGGGGATTGGATCGTGCTGATCAGTGCGCTTTTATTTGCGATACACATCGCCTATCTGGGCACGGTGGCGTTGGGTTTGGATGCAGGCCTGCTCACGCTATTGCAGATGCTCACATCGGCGCTGACCTCCACAGTGGCACTGCTATGCCTGGATATCACGGCACTGCGCTCAATCCCATGGGGGGTGGAATTGCTGCCGGTGCTCTACCTGGCGCTGTTTTCCACTTGCTTGTGCTTCTTTTTGCAAACGGCGGCCCAACAGTGGGCTTCGGCAGCGAAAGCGGCCATTTTGCTTTCGACGGAGGGGTTGTTTGGCAGCGTGTTTTCCGTATTGCTGGGGCTGGAGCCCTATTCCTGGCGCATGGGGCTGGGCGGCGCGGTGATTATCATGTGCGTGATGTTAACGGAAGTTGATTTTACGCGTTTAGGTAAACCCAGGCCCCTTGATCCGTAGGCCATGCAGTTTTATTTGCGGTTGGTGCGGGGGGGTTGAGCCTTGTTATGTGCTGCGCCTCTTGCGATTGCTTCTAGCATATGTTGTTTGAATTCTTGAAACGTATGGTCTTTTACTCCGGCCAAGCGCGCGCGTTCGGCAGCTAAAAGGCGCTCGGCGGTTGTTAAGTCTTCTTTTAGGCGGCAGTTCGTATTCAAATTAGCCCTCCTGTTTGATAAACTAACATCAATATTGCTGCGGTTTCTTGATAGCGCTTTTTGAATAACTTTAGGCGATTTGACCTGGCCTGTTTGTCGATTGCGTAAGGTCCACCTTGAACAAATCCGTATTTAGCCCTATATGGATTCTTGATCGAAGCGATTCACGCCTATCGTTTGGAATGCCCCACAAATCGAAAAATCGATCAATCCATTTATACACAATTTCAATTGTCAGAGTCGCATGTCTTTTATTGTATGGCTCTTCATAAATGAACAAAACAAGTTGCGCACTGCTCTTAGTATACAGCCATTGACCTATCCGTTTCCACCACGTTTTATCCGTTTCACCAATGGACATACCAAAAACACAGATTATTTCGCTTTGGCTTATTAGTTTATCTCCCTCTCCATTCTTCATATTCCTCAATTCGTCGTTGATGACTGGCTTTAGAATGCGACGGGTGAACTTTTTATCGGCAGACAAGGCAGTGTTTGCAATTTGCGAAGTATTATCAACACCAATAATAACATCCTCATCAACCGTTCCATGGATGTGTAGTATCTCTTCTTTTACGAAATCGGAAACCACTCCTCCCGGTTTTGAGTGTTTAATTATTGGTGCTTCTCCTTTGCATAGGATACTTATACACTTATCGAAAACTCTTGTATAATTAAACGAAATGAAATTATACGTATGTTGTTGACTCATATGCCTTGCATATACCGAATCTATTACATGACGCGATTCAGGTGGCAAGCCTTTTTGGAAACCGCCGATGGAATGCTTGAAAACGCGCACAATCTCGGAGACAACATGTTCTCCCGAATAGTCAATTCGTTCCTCTTGGTCTTGTAGATAATCAGCTAGCTTTGTAAGAAAGTCATCTCGACAAAAAATCAGATCATCTTTCGTGTTTGAATCGTACAGTTTTGCATGTTGGCCTAGCTGCTTCTCAAAATCTGCCCAGGTATCAAAGTTCGTCTTGATAGCTTCAATAAATGAAGCCATCCGTATGTCAGAGCTGTGGGTTCTCACATATACTTGAAGAAAATCGCTGAACCGCGTCTTCAGCCCAACATTCAAATCAAAGCCGTTTCCAATTAAGAACAAAACGTTCATTTTTTATCCTCCTGTAAAACATGCAACTCTGTGAAAGTATATTTACATCAACGTTTAATATTCAACCCCATCAAGCCAAGTCCCTCTTTTAACAAACTCATTTCCTTCCTTTTCATTTCCCCCAGAGCATGCTATAATACGGCAAACCCCACAAAAACGAAAAGAAGGAGGAAGGACGCGTATGGATGCGCCAAAAGGCACGCACAAACAAACCTCGGTTAGGGAGCTGTTCACCAATACGCCCACAGATTCGTTTGCCATCAACGTAAGCGGATGGGTGCGCACGCTCCGGGATTCAAAGGCCTTTGCCTTTATCGAACTCAACGACGGCACTTACTTTCGCAACGTACAAATTGTGGCCGAGGAGGAGCGCCTTCCGAATTTTAAGCAGATCACACGCATCAGCGAGGGCAGCGCCATAGAGGTAACCGGCACGCTGGCCCTAACCCCAGGCGCCAAGCAGCCCTTTGAAATCAAGGCCGAATCCGTAACGGTAGTAGGCGCTTGCGATCCCGATTACCCACTGCAAAAAAAGCGGCATGGCTTTGAGTTTTTGCGCACCATCGCCCACCTGCGGCCGCGCACCAACACCTTCAGCGCGGTATTCCGTATTCGGTCGCTGGCGGCCCACGCGGTGCATGAATATTTTCACGCGCGGGACTTTGTGTACGTGCACACCCCCATCATCACCGGCAACGACTGCGAAGGCGCGGGCGAGATGTTCCGTGTTACCACGCTCAACGTGAGCGATCCCCCACGGGACGCCCAGGGCAAAGTGGATGAGCATGCCGACTTTTTTAGCAAGCCTGTAAGCCTAACGGTGAGCGGCCAGCTCAGCGGCGAGGCGTACGCCCTGGCGTTTCGTAACATCTACACATTTGGGCCCACCTTCCGCGCCGAGCGCAGCTTTACGCCCCGCCACGCCGCGGAATTCTGGATGATCGAGCCCGAAGTGGCCTTTGCCGATCTAAACGACTACATGGATTTGGCCGAGGACATGGTGCGTTTTGTGATCCGCCGCGTGCTGGAGCAAGCGCCCGAAGAGATGGCCTTCCTCAACAGTTTTGTGGATAAGGAACTGCTGAGCCGCCTGAATCTGGTGGCCTCCACGGATTTTGCCCGGGTGAGTTATACCGACGCCATCGGGATCCTGCAAGCCAGCGGCAAAACCTTTGAATACCCGGTGTTTTGGGGTTGCGATCTGCAAACCGAGCACGAGCGCTACCTTACCGAGCAGCACTTTAAGCGGCCGGTATACGTGTACGATTACCCCAAGGAAATCAAGGCCTTTTACATGCGCCTGAACGACGACGGCAAAACCGTGGCCGCCGCCGATATGCTGGTGCCCGGCATCGGCGAGCTGGTGGGCGGCAGCCAGCGCGAGGAGCGCCTCGAAGTACTCACCGCCCGTATGACCGAGATGGGCCTCGAATGCGAAGGGTATTGGTGGTATCTGGATCTGCGCCGGTACGGCGGTGTGCCTCACTCGGGCTTTGGGCTGGGCTTTGAGCGTTTTGTGATGTACCTAACGGGCATCGCCAACATCCGGGATGTACTGCCCTTCCCGAGGACGACGGGCTCAGCGGAGTTTTAGAAAAAGGGATGTGACAGCATGGCCAACAATCGCTTAAGCGCCTTGGCAGCTAGTTTTTTCGCCAATTTCGAAACAAGGTTTAAGCGAAAAGAAAAAGACGCTTTTTTAGAGCGCTGCAAGGCAGAGTTTGCGGAGCTGGGCTATATGGATTCGGAAGTGATCATCCAAAAGGCAGGCGGCGGCAAAAACCTGATGGTTGGCCCGCCCGACGCGGATATCCTGATCACCGCCCATTATGACACCCCAGCGGCAAATGGCCTCATGCTGGTTGCCAACCCTGTTTTGGGCCAAGCGTTGGGTACCCTTGCTTTTCCGCTGGTCATTTTATGGCTTGCGGGCTTCCTGGCTGGGTTTTTAAGTGTAGGCAACCCTTTCGTTTCCTTTCTTTTTCCCGGCATCTTGATTCTTCTGTTGATACTTGGCTTCACCATCAAAAACAAACACAATCATAATGACAATACAAGCGGGGTACTGGGCGTTTTTCGTATGGCGGAGTTTGTGGCGAGCAACCCCACACTCAAGGATAGATGCGCATTTGTGCTGTTTGACAATGAGGAATGGGGGTTGCTGGGTTCTTCTGCTTTTGCGAAATGGCGCAAGAAAAATTACCCGCAAAAAAAGGATAGCGCCGTCATCAACCTGGACTGCATCGGGTACGGCGATATCCTTTTGCTGGCCGCAACCAAAAAGCACGAGGATTGGCATAAAATGGCCGCTTTTTTTCAAAATCAGGGGTTCAAAATTGCCAAGAAACAGAGCTCGCTGGTCTTCCTGAGCGATCACATGCATTTTGCCGGGGGCGTGATGCTCTCGTTTGCCAAGAAGTCGCGGCTAGGATTCTTGTATCTGCCCAACGTTCACACCCGCAAAGACACCGTTTGTGATCTGGACAACATTGAGCGCTTGAGTGCTTCGATTTTCAAGTACCTATGTGAAACTATTCGATGATTTTGCCCTGATATAATGGAAACCGTGCGCACAGCGCCTCGGCCTGGTTGCGCACCTGTGGGATCGCCGCCTCTCCCTCCCGTATCATACGGTTGATGAGGCTGGCGATTTCGCGCATTTCGGCCTCCCCCATGCCCCGGGTGGTGACTGCGGGGGTGCCAATGCGTACGCCGCTGGTTACAAAGGGGCTGCGGGTCTCAAAGGGGATGGTGTTTTTGTTTACGGTGATGTTGGCCTGGCCCAGCAGCGCCTCCAGCGCCTTGCCGGTGACCTCCAGGCCCGTAAGGTCCATGAGCATCAGGTGCGTATCGGTTCCGCCGGATACCAGGCGTATATCCAGTGCGGCCAACGCAGCGGCCAAGGCCTTGGCATTGGTGATGATGCGCTTTTGATAGGCATGGAATTCCGGCTGCATCGCCTCAAGAAAGGACACGGCCTTGGCGGCAATGATGTGCATCAGCGGGCCGCCCTGGGTGCCGGGGAACACCGCCTTGTCGATGTCCTTGGCGTATTGGGCCTTGCACAGGATCATGCCGCCCCGGGGCCCACGCATGGTTTTGTGGGTGGTGGTGGTGACAAAGTCGGCGTAGGGCACCGGACTCATGTGCTCACCTGCGATCACCAGAC
>WQXF01000148.1 GCA_009784985.1 Clostridia bacterium
CGAGTTCGAATCTCGTCTACCGCTCCATCTGCGGGTGTAGCTCAATGGCAGAGCTCCAGCCTTCCAAGCTGGTCACGTGGGTTCGATTCCCATCACCCGCTCCACGTGCAGAAGCAAGGAAAACCGCCATTTTGCTGGGTTTTTGGCAAGATGGCGGTTCTTTTTTGCAGCTCTCCATATCGCCAAAAGTCTCCATCGATTAATGACAACAATGGGAAAAAATCGGATGCATGTGGTAGCGCACCATACCTAACCTTTCACTTGGTCAGCCTGCTAGATAGATGTATGCGAATGAAACGAAGGAGCAATCATGCAAACATCGACCATCATATACAGAAAGAAGCCACGGCGAGCTCGACGTGTTGTGTTGACCCTTCTGGCATTGCTATTGCTGATTGCGGTAGCAGGCGCAACGTTTCTTTTCGCTGTGCAGCCAACTGGTGTCCGACACTATCTACTCATCGGCAAGGATAGCTGGGATGGGCTTACCCCCAGCGAAGGACGCACCGATGTAATGATGCTGGTTACGCTCAATTTCGAAACAAATCGTATTTTCATGACCTCTTTTCTGCGTGACACTTTGGTTATTACGCCTAGGGGAGGCCAGGATCGCCTAAACACAATAGCCCAGCGGTACGGCGATGACGTATTGCGCAAGTATCTGGAGGACACTTACAGCATTCATATTGATGGGATGTTTTCTCTTAATTTCTGGGGTGCGATACGCGTTGTGGATGCTCTGGGAGGGGTCACTGTTGATTTGACAAGTGCAGAGGTCTCTTATCTGCGACGCACATTCTCTGGCCCGAGGTATACGCTACATACTGGTTTATGCAAACTCAGCGGCGCTCAAGCCTTGGAGTATATGCGCTGCCGAAGGTTGGATAACGATTTTGGCCGTACCAATCGTCAGGCGAACGTGATGAAGGCGCTGATGCAGGAGATGCGCAGCGTTTCACTGAACAAAGTGCTTCTCCTCATGCCGGAACTTGGCGGCTTCTTTTCCACCGACTTGAGCCTGGGAGAGCAGCTAGCCTTGGCCCGCGATGTGTACGCGCTGCGTAACGCAAGCGTAAACCATCATCAAGTTCCCGCCAGCGGCACCTTCCGTTATACCTCGTTTAGAGGAGCATCTGTCCTAAAGATCGATGTAGCAAAAAACAAGAACCTATTGGAGGCCTTTTGGATGGGAAGATAGTAGCCCGGATTAATGTAATTTTCCGCCTGCGAATAAGCCCACTGCGTGAAGTAAAATCTAATGCGATTGTCTCTTAAAGAAGGATGTGGAATACTTTGGAAGGAAGGCGGATCGCCATCCTGCTAGGCTTTTAGCGGGATGGCGGTTCTTTTTATGCAGATGCGATTCCCCAAACATCGCACGGCAGGAAATGTTTTGATCACTCTCTTCGTATACACTGAAACCACCTTAAGGAAAGGAGGGCACCCATGCAACCGTCTGATATCATTCAATCCGGCATCGACTACATCGAAAAGAATCTAAAAACTGATATCACCGCCGAAGAACTTGCAACCATGGCCGGTTATTCTATTTGGCACTATCGCCGCCTTTTTGCAAAGACAACCGGCATGTCCATCGCGGCATATATTGGTAAGCGGCGGCTTGACAAAGCCCTTGGTGAAATCGCCGGTAGCCGTCGTGTGATTGATGTGGCATTGGAATATGGCTTTGATACGTATGCTGGATTTTATAAAGCGTTTGTGCGGATGTATGGCAGCTCTCCGAAAAACTATGCACCAAAAACGGAGGTTTCAGTTATGTTTACAGAAAAAGAATTGCGAAAGATCCTAACCTATTGGAATGTGCCGCAGGATGTACCGATTCTTGATGTGTACATCATGGATGGCACCAAAATCTCGGGCAATGTGTGGTTGATCGGTGAAGAGTATATCCTAAAAATAGAAAATCGCAAAAGCCTTCTTATGAATCTGAGGGTGGCAAAGGCACTGGCTTCACAAGGCTTTGCAGCATCCATACCTGTTCCAACAAAAACGGGCGCGGAGTATGTAGACGGAGAGCAAATTATGGCATTAACCCGTGGCATTAAAGGTCATCCGCTTCCCAGTTCCGACCGCTTCGGCCAAAACCGCCGGGCGTTTGGGGTTAAATACGGCAAGAGCATTGCCCAACTCCACAACGCATTCACCTTGGTAGAATCGGAAATACAGCCACACGAACAAGACCTATACACCCACGTTACCGAATGGGCATTGCCAGAAGTGAAAAAACAGAACATAGAATTCAAAATGGGACTGCCAGACAGTTTTTTTAATGATTATATCAACAATTCCGGTGCATTGTTTGAAAAAATGCCAAAACAGTTGATCCATCGCGATCCAAATCCTTCTAACATCCTATTTGATGGGAGCGAAGTATCTGGCTTTATTGATTTTGATTTGAGCCATCGAAACATCCGCTTGTTTGATCCATGCTATTGTGCCACCGGGATTTTGAGCGAATGGCGCGGCGTGGAGAATATATATGATAAATGGCCGGATGTGTTGGTGGGCATCCTGCAAGGTTACGGCAGCGTAAATCCACTGACAGAAGAAGAAAAGAAAGCCGTGTATTATGTGCTTTGTTCTATTCAAATGATTTTTGTAGCATATTGCGAACCACAACACGAGCTAAAGGAATTGGCACAAACGAGTCGGGAAATGTTAAAATACATTGTGGAGAAGGAAGACTTGATAAGAGAACTGTAAAACCAAAGAAAACCGCCATTTTGCTGGGCTTTCAGCAAGATGGCGGTTCTTTTTGTTTGCCACTCCAAAATACATAAAAAATTACGTAAAAAATATTGATTTGCGTAAACACCTGTGCCCTACTAAGATTACAGGAGGGGCGAACAAATGAAACGACGGGATATCATCCGTACATTAGAGGCGGCGGGCTGGCGCGAATTGCGCGAAGGCTGAGGCGCATACACAGCCACCAAAAGAAGGAGGAACCCACATGAACCAGACCTACATCGCCCAAGTCACACCGTGCGCAGAGGGCAGGTACGCTATTGAGTTCCCAGACTTACCGGGAACCCACGCGTAAGCTGAAACAGACGCGGACATTTTGACTGAGGCGGAAGGCTCGCTGGCCTCATTCCTAGCCGCCGCACGGCAAATCAAAATGAATGTCGCGCCACCATCGCCGCTGTCTGCACTAACCTTCGAGCCGGGCGATTTGGCGATGCCGGTCACCATTGATCTGGAAGCCTATATGCGCCGCCAGGATGAGCGCCCGGTCAAAAAGACCGTATCCCTTCCGTCTTGGCTGGCGGAAAGCGCAGACCGCGCGGGCTTGAGCTTATCGAAAGTCCTTCAGGAATCGCTAAAGGAGCACTTAGTTGTGCGCTGATTCCCTTCACCCGCTCCACGTGCAGAAGGAGGGAAAACCGCCTGTTATCTGAGTTTGTAGATAGCAGGCGGTTCATTCTTCTTAAATCCTTCAGTCGTCGCGCCTCTGCTTAGAACACATCCGCATATATTTCCGCATCAGCATACTGCACAGTCACTACGTTTTGCCCGTTCTGACTGCTAGGGCCCAAGATAAGCTCTATCACTGTATCACCCAGCCAAAAGTTGGTCATGTATTGCACTGCGTTAGCTGCAAGCGCTTTCTCTGGATCGTTCTCATACTCTGGACTTAGCCAATATATGTCATCTGCATTGGCTGCACCATATTCCGCAGTTAGTAGCGCTTTAATAGCTTCAAAGTCAGCAAGATAGCCCGTCGGCTGTTCGTGTCGCTTCGTTATCTCAGCGACCGCGACAGCCAGGCCGTCGTCAAAAAAGCAATATATCACGGAAGCCTCATATTGTTCAAAGATCATAACCGGTTCGTTCATAAACCAATACGAGCCGATCTGCGTGAACGTTGCGCTTGGCTCAGCTTGTTTGACTTCATCAGGCGTCATGCCCCAACGTGTGTCGCGGAAAAACATAGTGCCTTCATTTGTGCCCCCCGCATCGTTGCCAGACGTGGACTGTGCGCATACATGGGGCATAAAGCCGAACAATGAAAGAATGATCAACAGCCAACAGCATATCCTGCGGCAATGCATATATGAGCACCCACCTTCTATTATGGTGTTTCTTAATTGCCGCACGCAAACATGTCATGCCCGATCAATCAAATGACACGCCACAAAATGCCCCGGCTCCACTTCTTGAAGCTCCGGCTCTTTGCAATGGCAAATCTCCATCGCCTCGTTGCACCGCGCGGCAAACCGGCATATGGGCTCGGGATCGATGGGCGAGGAAATCTCGCCGCGCAGCAAAATGCGTTCCGGCCTATTATGAATGCGCGGCACCGGAATGGCCGACAGCAACGCCCGTGTATAGGGATGCAGCGGCTTGGCAAACAACATCTCCGACGGGGCTTTCTCAATCATCCGCCCCAGGTACATCACCATGATATCGTTGGAGAAATGGTTCACCACCGATAGATCGTGGGTAATAAAGATATAGGTGATGCCTGTGTCCCGCTGTATCTTTTTGAGCAGATTGAGAATTTGAGCTTGTATGGATACGTCCAGCGCCGATACGGGCTCGTCGCATACAATAAACTTGGGGTTCACCGCCAGCGCACGGGCGATGCCGATCCGCTGCCGCCGCCCGCCATCCAACTCGTGTGGATAAGTGTTGACCAAGCGCTCGGCCAACCCCACCGTCTCCATCAGCTCCAGCACACGCATAAAACGTTTGTCCCGGTCGGGGATCAGGCCGGCCAGTACAATGGGTTCCTCGATTGTTTGGGCGATGGTTTGGCGCGGGTTGAGGGATGAAAAGGGGTCTTGAAAAATAAATTGCATGTGGCGGCGCATGTGCCGCATTTCTTTTTTGTTGAGTTTCATCACGTCTTGGCCGTCAAATATGATCTGGCCGCTGGTGGGTTCGATCAGGCGCAGGAGCGTGCGGCCAATGGTTGTTTTGCCGCAGCCGGATTCCCCCACGATGCCTAGGGTTTTGCCCGCCTCAATGGTAAAACTCACATCGTCTACCGCGTGCAGCACACCCTTGGGCTTTTGGAAGTATTTTTTAAGATTTTTGACTGTAAGAAGCGGCTCACCCATCGGCTTTCACCCCCAACCTATCCAACTTATCTTCAGTGGTATCGTTATATAGGTGGCACCTTACGATGTGGGTATCGGATATTTGCCGTGCCTCTGGCAAATCCTGGCTGCATTCGGGCAACGCATAGTCACATCGCGGATGGAATGGGCAACCGGAAGGCAGGTGGGTAGGA
Organism: Clostridia bacterium; assembly: GCA_009784985.1. GTDB lineage: Bacteria > Bacillota > Clostridia > Christensenellales > Aristaeellaceae > WQXF01. Next base: position 5,261 of record WQXF01000148.1, read on the forward strand.
TCGGGCATCAGGCCCTTGATGGGCTTAAGTTCGGCGCGCCGGTTCTCGATGTCCGGCAGGGAATCAAATAAGCCACGGGTGTAGGGATGGCGCAGGTTGTCAAAAATGTCTTCTAGCGTTCCCAACTCCACAACCCGGCCCGCATACATGATGGCCACAGAATCACAAACTTCGGCCACGATCCCCAAGTCGTGGGTGATCATCAGCATGGACATCTCTTCTTTTACCCGCAGCTCGGCAATGAGCTTAAGCACCTGGGCCTGTATGGTCACATCCAGGGCGGTGGTTGGTTCGTCTGCAATCAATAGGCTGGGCTGGCACGCAAGCGCGATAGCAATAACCGCCCGTTGCTTCATGCCGCCCGAGAATTGGTGCGGATACTCCATCGCGCGGTCACCCGGGATGCCCACCATTTCCAGCATAGTAACAGCCTGCCTCAGCGCCTCTTTGGCATCCACCTTGCGGTGCAGTTGGATGCCCTCGGCAATCTGCTCCCCCACCCTCTGGATGGGGTTCAAAGACGTCATGGGGTCCTGAAAGATCATCGCCACCCGGTCGCCCCGTATGGCCTGCAGCTGCTTATCCGTCATGGTCAGCACGTTTTTGCCGTCCAGCAGCACCTCACCGGACACAATCTTTCCCTGGGGCTCGGGCACCAGGTTCAGGATAGACAGCGCCGTGGTGGTTTTGCCCGCGCCGGTTTCGCCTACCAACCCCAGCGTTTTGCCCGATGGGATGGTTATATCAACGCCGTTCAC
>WQXF01000149.1 GCA_009784985.1 Clostridia bacterium
CTACATGGAAGGCCACATCTTTTTGGGCTTTGAGTAAATTCCTTCGTAAACTACCCGCTCTATGTCTCAACCCTGCCTTCAACTCCTGAAAGCAGGGTTCTTTGACAAGCTGACAGGAGGCGCAAGCCTCCTTTTTTGCTGTATAAATTTATTAAGAATTAAAGGCTTACCTCACTGCTTGTTTCGTCTTGTTCGGTTTCTTCAGCAGGGGGCATCTTTTTCAATTGATACCACGCTTTTGTTCCGGTTATCAGATAATACATAATCCAAGAAATAAATGCTAGTTCAATAACCAAAGAAAAGTCAAGCCCATCGGTTATTGGGAATATAAGCCATAATATAAACAAAACATCGATTGAAAAGAAAACAAGGGCGGCAACGATCCATCCTTTGCGTTTTTTGGAAAGAAACCAGAATAGGCCATAAAAGGATATGGCCAAAAATGCCGCGCCTATCCCCAAAGCAGTAAAGGTAAAGCTATCGGTTATAAAAGAAAATTCCGAGCCCAAATAAAGCAAAAGCATTGGTATGCTTGCAGAAAAAAGAAAATGCAAATCGGTGTTGGTTACTGTTAAAAGAATATTCACACTGGTAAGGACAACGACTGCAAGTAAATTTCCCCTTGACGTGTTGAAGGTTTTTTCAAGCTGCTCACGTGATTTCATAAAAAATAAACTCCTTATTTAATTTATACATATGTTATAGCAAAACCTGTGCCAATTTTCAATCCACAAAGCGACAAAATGCTCACTCTTCAGATGGATTCCCGCATGATCAATTTTGTGGGCAGCAAAACCCGGCGTGAAAGAGGGAAGTTTTCGGTGAGCCTGCTGTGCAGTAAATCCACCATCAGCAGGCCGATCTCGTAGGCGGGGATCTCAAACGTGGTGAGGGGCGGGCTGGAGAACTTCGATAACTCGATGTTGGTGATGCCAATCACCGCCACCTGGCCGGGCACGCTGATGCCCATGGAGTACAGCGCGCTCAGCGCCGCGATGGCCATCAGATCGCTGGCGGCAAATATGGCCGTGGGGCGGTTGGGCTGCTCCATCATCTCCCGAACTTGCGCCATACAGGTCAGCGCGTCCCATTGGCAGTTGTGTGCCCAGGCAGTGGGCGTGGACAACCCCGCGATCTGCAAGGCGTAACGATACCCCATGTAGCGTTCGCTATCCTTTAGGCTGGCGGTGGGGCTGCCGCCGATAAAGGCAATGTCCCGATGGCCCCGTTCGATTAGGGCTTCTACGGCGTTTTTTGCGGTAAGGAACTGATCGTAGCCCACGTTGTCGATGTCCTCGTGCTGAGTATCCGCGCCAATCAACACCGGAATCTTTGCGCGCAACGCGCGGAAAATCGCCGGGGCCAGGGTATCCATCAGGAGCAGCGCCACGGGCGGATCCTCCAGTATTTCGCGCAATACCTCCCGGTCTTTCAGCTCGGACTGGGTGCGCAAAAAACCCAGCGTGTAGCCGTAGTGGGCAAAACGAGCCTCGATGCCGGAGTAGATGCTCATAAAGTAGGGATCGCGGTATTTATCTTGTACGATGCTCAGCACGCAGCCTACGCGCCTGTTTTTTTGCGCGCTATCCCGGGCCGCATCCAGCCTGGGCAGCGGCACCTGGTAGTTGGTCTCTGCGATGGCCTTCCACACCCGATCATGGGTCTCCTGGCGCATGCGGTAGGTTTTGTCGTTGTTGATTACCCGCGATACCGTTGCTACCGATACATTGGCCAGCCGTGCGATTTCCCGCATCGTGCTCATCTTTCATCACCAAAGTTACTGTAGCATAAAACGAAACAAAACGCCATATAAAACGAAAACATGAACGAAAAAATTACGTAACATGTTGCCGAATACCACGAGTGCTGCTATACTGATGGCAGATTGACGGAGAAACGCAGGCGTTTATTGTCTGTTTTGTATGATGGAGGCCAAATATGCGCATCGTACTCATCGGCGCTGGACAGCGGGGCAGGGTATACGCGGATTATATGCACAAATCCGGTCGCGCGCAAATCGTGGCCATCGTGGAACCCGATCAGCAGCGGCGGTTGGCTGCCGCCGATCATTTGAATGTGCCCCAAGCCATGTGTTTTGCCGGTGAGGGGTCCCTGTGGGCCTTGGGCAAGATCGCCGATGGGGCGATCATCGCTTCCATGGATCAGGATCATTACGCCCAGGCCATAAAGGCTATGGAGATGGGTTACGATCTGTTGCTGGAAAAGCCGGTTTCGCCGGTGATGTCGGAGTGCTTGGATATCCGCGAGCGGGCCCGGTCGCTGAACCGGCGGGTTACGGTATGCCATGTGCTGCGTTACGCGCCTTTTTTCTCTACCTTAAAGCAACTGCTGGACAAACGTGTTGTGGGCAAACCGATTTCCATTCTGCACGAAGAGAATATCGGCAACTTCCACATGGCCCACAGCTTTGTGCGCGGCAACTGGGCGAACCAGGCGGAAAGCAGCCCGATCATACTGCAAAAATCCTGCCACGACATGGATTTGCTCGTATGGCTCACCGGCAGCCGTTGCAAGGCGCTCTCTTCTGTGGGTGCGCTAACTTACTTTAAGATAGACAAAGCGCCGGTTGGAAGCGCGGAACGTTGCGTGGATTGTGGAGTACGGGCGGCCTGCCGCTTTGACGCCGAAAAAAATTATATGCCCGTGCTGGGCAGTTGGCCCGCCACCGTGCTCACCACCGACCAAACCCCCGAAGGCCTGCGCGAGGCCATACGAACCGGGCCATACGGTCGGTGTGTGTACCGTTGCCCCAACGACGTGTGCGATCATCAAACCACGCTGATGGAAATGGAAAACGGCGTGACCATCAGTTTTGTGATGTCTGCATTCACCAATCGAATGAACCGTTCCATCCGTATTTTGTGTGAGGACGGCGAGATTAGCGGCGACGACGAAGCCCAGGTCATCACCGTCACACGTTTTGTTTCGAACGCGGTGGAGGCCTTTTCGGTGGAACAGATGCACACCCAGGTTCCCCATGGCTGGCATGGGGGAGGCGACATCGCCCTGGTCGAAGATTTTTTGCGCACGTTGGAAGGGGACGAAACCGAGAGTGTTTCGTCGATTGAGCGATCCATCGAAAGCCACCTGATGGCCTTCGCCGCCGAACGCAGCCGGTTGTCGGGGGGCGGGCGCGTGGCGCTGGATGCCCTGCGGTAATTTTATTGTGAGAGGGTGATATCGTGCACAGCGAGCCAACCCGAGGGGCTTTGCCCCCCAGGCGCAAGTCTGCTTTTGTGCGGGAGATGCGTCGGCACAAAACCCTGTACTTGATGTGCATGCCGGCGCTGTTGCTGCTGCTGGCGCTCAGTTATATCCCCTTTGGCGGCCTGTGGATGGCTTTTACCAATTACAAGCTGCTCGACGGCATATTCGGCAGCGAATTTGTGGGGCTGAATAACTTTCGCCTGTTTTTTATCAGCCCCAATGCGCTGCGCTATGTGGGCAACACCCTGATTATCAACGCGTGGGGGTTGTTGCTGGGCTTGGTGTTTCCCATCTCCTTGGCCATTGCCCTCAACGAACTGCGCAGGGGTGTGTTTAAGCGCATAACCCAGGGTGTAATGTTTTTTCCTTACTTCCTTTCGTGGATCGTGGTGGGCGCCATCTCTTGGGCGCTGTTTAACACCGAACTGGGCGTGGTGAACTCTATTTATAGAAGCCTTGGTTGGGAGCCGGTAAGGTGGCTTGCCCGGGGGGAATACTGGAAGGGCTTTTTGATCTCTTTTAACGTATGGAAATGGAGCGGCTACAGCAGCATCATTTACCTGGCCGCCATGTCCAACTTTGACCCCAATCTATTCCAGGCAGCGGAGGTGGACGGCGCAAACAAATGGCAGCGCATCTACCACCTCACCCTGCCCCTGCTAAAACCCACCGCTGTGGTTCTTACGCTGCTGAGCGTTGGGCGTATCTTTTACGGTGATTTTGGCATGGTGTGGGGCATCGTGGGCAGCAACCCGGTGATCGGCCCCTATGTGCATGTTATCGATACCTATGTGTTTACCAGCATGCGTTCGCTGGGTTTCAGTTACACCACGGCGGTGGGTTTGATGCAATCGGTGCTTGGCCTGATCCTGGTGGTGGGCGCAAATGCCTTGGCCAAGCGGATCAATGATGGAGAGGGGTTGTTCTGATGCAACTAACCAAGCGGACCGGCCGCCGTTCCATTAGGCATTCTAGAGGCGACTCTCTCTTTAAGGCGCTGTGTGTGGGTTTTGTGGCGTTTTTTGCGGCGGTATGCCTGTATCCGCTGTTGTTGGTGTTGGGCGTCTCTTTTTCCAACGAAACCGATGTGCTGCGCTACGGCTACTCTGTGATTCCGCGCAATTTTACCACCGATACATATCGTTACATCTTTTTGCAGAGTGGCAGCAGGATCACCGACAGCTATGTCATTACTATTTTCACCACGGTTGTGGGTACCTTGGGCGCGCTGTTGGTTACGGGCATGATTTCTTTTGCGTTGTCCATCAAACAATTGCGCTATCGTAATCTCATTGCCTTTGTGTGTAATTTTACGATTATTTTCAGCGCGGGCCTGATCCCATGGTACATCGTGTGCACCAGGCTGCTTGGGTTCAACAATTCCTTAAACGCCCTGATCGTGCCCGGCATGTTCAGCGTATGGTATATGTTTATGCTGCGTACGTTTTTTGCGGATATTCCCCCCTCTCTCTACGAGTCCGCCACATTGGATGGCGCGGGATACTTTGGCATCTTTTGGCGCATCGCCACGCCCCTTTCTACCACGGCGTTGCTCACCATCGGCCTGATGTACGCCCTAAACTATTGGAACAATTGGTGGAACGCCCTGCTTTTTATCGACCGCAAGGAGCTGTTTCCCCTGCAATACCTGCTTTACAATGTGCTGAGCAATGTCAACGCCATTCGGGGAGGCAGGATGCCGCCCGGGGTGGGCAGCGTAAGAATACCGGCAGAAACCGTAAAAATGGGCCTAACCATTGTGACCATTGGCCCCATCATATTATTGTATCCGTTCATTCAAAAATATTTTGTAAACGGCATTATGAGCGGGGCTGTGAAAGAGTGAGATTTGCAAAGCCTAATGAGGCTGCAAATAGATAATTTGGAGGAGGAGAATTCATGAAACGGTTCGTTACCCTGATGTTGGCGACCCTGATGGTGCTGGCGCTGCTGACGGTATCGGCGAGCGCCACGGAGAAGGTGACCATTCTGTATCCCGGAGACGAGTCCGACCGTATGACCGAGTTGCTGCGTGGGGAACTGGCGGCCAAATTGCTGGAAGACCTGGATATGGAGATCGAAATGATCTTTATCCCCTGGGGCGACTACTGGGAGATGAAAACCGCCAGGCTGCAAGCGGGCGACGCTATCGACCTGTACTGGGATGGCACGCCCAACCTGTCGCAAATCCACAACAGGCAGGAAGCCCGGCCCCTGGACGCCCTGATCCAAGAGTTTGGCCAAGACATGCTCAAAGTGCTGCCCATCGAGCACATCCGGGCCGGCACGATTAATGGCGAAATCTTTGGCATTCCTTCGGCGTACAAACCCTCTTCGGCCTCCCGGCAGTTGGTATGCCTGCGCCAGGATATCCTGGAAGCGGTGGGCATGGACAATATTGCCACGGCCGACGACCTGTTTAACTTTGCCTTAGCCGCCAAAGAAATGTTCCCCGAGATCCGGGGTGTGGGCGATCCCATGTACGTGCCGGTTACCCGCTACTTTGCCCAGGAGCCCCTGCTCCTGTGCATCGCCAGGGACGAGCTGGTGGCCTTTAACGAGACCACCCTGCAGGCCGTAAGCTACTTTGAGACCGAAGCTTTCCAAGAGATGTGCCGGTTCAACGCCAGGCTGGCTGCCGCGGGCCTGTTCTCCGACGATGAGACCCTGAACTACCCCGAGCGCGACGCCCGCCTTGACAGC
>WQXF01000150.1 GCA_009784985.1 Clostridia bacterium
CACCGCTGCGGCGGTTCCCCTCCCTTTAACAAGGGAGGTAGGGGTTAAGGACGAAAATTTGGAAAAAATCCCTTGCCCCCCTTGTCAAAGGGGGCCGAAGCGCCGTCGCGCCAGTGACGCGATGAGACGGCGCGGAAGGCCAATGAGCCACAGAGCGCCACAGCGCGACAATGGCGAATTGCAAGAAATAAAGACTTGGTAAATATTATTTTCAAATGCTGTTGCCCTGACCGAAAATCAAAAAAAAATCAAAAAAGCGAGGGTTCTATGTCTGACGTTGATTTGTACATTCAAAATTTCAATCCGGAAATCCAGCAACGGCTTTTGACAATACGCCGCACCGCGCTGGACATTTTCGAAAGCATTGATGAAAGAAAGTATTATGGGCTGCCCGCATTTTTCTCAAATGGCCATGTGGTTATGTTTTATGGGGCCTACAAAAACCACATCTCAATTTGTGTGGGTGATGACTGGGTGGATTTTTTGAAATACCAGTATCCCCAATTCCGCTACACGCAATTCACAATACTATTTCAACACAAAGAACCCTTTCCTCATGATGTGGTTGAAGTGATTTGTGAATTGCTCAAACGGGGCATCCAATCGAAATGTTCCAGGTGATGCCGAATTGATCGGTCAGGGAACCGAAGCACTTGCTCCAGAAGGTCTCTTGCATTTCCATGCCGATTTCGGCCCCTTCTTTGAGGGCGTCGAAAGCCGCTTTTGCCGTATCAACATCATCAAATTCGGCCATGATGGCGATATTGTCGCCGATTGTCGCCGGGGATTCGGGAGGCATGTCGCAGAGCATGATCATTTCTCCATTGAGCTCAAACTGTGCGTGCATCACCAGGTTTTTTGCTTCTTCCGGCGTTTCATACCCAGCGTCCGCCGGTGCTTCGCCGTAGCGCATGATGTCTGCTTTTACATCAAACGCCTTCTCGTAAAAAGCAAGGGCTTGTGCGCAGTTTCCGTTGAAGGAGATATAGGGGCTGATTTTCATTTGGAACATCCTCTCACATATTTATTTTTCGGGTACCTCCGTAAAACCAGAGGAGATCAACGTACTGAGGGCGGCCATGGCCTGCTGCTCGTCTTCGCCGTCGGCGCAGAGTAAAATGGCGCTTTTGTGCGCCACGCCCAAGGAGAGCACACCCATCATGCTCTTTGCGTTGATAATCTTTGTGCCTTGCTCGATGCGGATCCGGGAATCGAACCTGCACGCAACCTGCACCAGCAGCACCGCGGCCCGGGATTGGAGGCCTTCCGGGTTGGTGATGATGAGTTCTTTACGGATCAAATAGAACCCTCCTTATTCGATAGCGTCGGCATAAGCCATCAAGCGGCGGAGCCGGTGATTGACGCCTGACTTGCCCAGCGGCGGATCCAGCAATTCGCCCAGCTCTTGCAGTGAAACCTCGCGATGTTCCAGCCGCGCTTCGGCCACTTGGCGAAGCACCAAGGGCAAGCGGCCGAAGCCCACCCGGTCGCGTATGCGCTCGATGGCCTCAATTTGGCGGGAGGCCGCGTCCACTGTTTTGCCCAAATTGGCGCTGTCGCAATTGACCACGCGGTTTACGTTGTTACGCAGGTCCTTGTGAATGCGCACGTTTTCTAAGGTTAGCAGCGCGCCGTGAGCGCCGATCAGATTTAGCAAGGTGGCGATGTTTTCGGCTTCTTTTAAGTATACCACAACCAACCCTTTTCTGCGTACCATTTTTGCGCTGAGCCTAAATTTGGCCAGCAATGCGTTGAGGGCGGCGCCAAACCGTGGATCCCTGGCTACAAATTCCAAATGATACTCCTTTTCCGGATTGGAGAGAGAACCACTTGCTAAAAACGCGCCGCGCAGAAACGCGCGCCGGCAGCATCCCTTGGCCAGCGCGCCCTTGGGGATAGCAGGGCGCAAAAAGAAGCGCCCCTCGCCGTCGCAGTGCAGCACGCCGCAGGCGGTGAGTACGGTTACGGCTTCTTCGCCCGCCAAACCCAGGCGATAGGCGTTGCGACCGCCCAGCCGTTCCCGCCGTTGGGTGCGGAGCTCGGGTTTTACACCAAACCGCTGGCCCATCAGCCGGATCAGCCGCCGGGCCGTTGGCGCGTGTTCGGTGGTAACGTGCATGCCCATACGCCCGCCGCCTAGCAGGCTCACCGTGCCGCTCAAACACAGGGCCGCCACCAGCTCCGCCAGCGCACACTCCGGATGGCGCACAGGGACTCGGGCCAGGGCATCCTTTGTTTCGGAAGAAAAAGACATGTTTACCTCTTACGTTTCGCTATTGCTTTGCCACAAACCCTTTTCAATCTCAATGTCCCGGTGGTTCACATCCACCTGAAGGCCCAAGGAGGCCAGATGCCTGGCGAGCTCCTCCGAGATGGCCACCGAGCGGTGCGCGCCACCCGTGCAGCCCACCGAGATCATCAGGCGCTGCTTGCCTTCTTCACGGTAATGAGGCAGCAAAAACGCCAGCATGTCGTAGGTGCGCTGCAAAAACTCCTGGGTGGCGGGGTGGCCCAGCACAAAATTGCGCACCGGCTCCTCCAGTCCGGTAAACAGGCGAATCTCCTGTATGTAAAAGGGATTGGGTAAAAAGCGCACATCGTACACCAGATCACTGGAGCGGGGAAGCCCGCGCTTAAACCCAAAGGACAGAATCTCGATGCGCATGGCCCGCACATCGCCGGGATCCCTATCCAGCAGTTTGCCCACCGCCATGGCGGTTTGCCGCGGGCGCATGTGGCTGGTATCCACCAGGAAGGTGGCGAACTCGCGCAGGGGCTGGAGCATCTCCCGCTCCTTGGCGATGGCTTCGGTTAGGGTCGTCTCTTCCCCTGCCAAGGGATGGTCGCGGCGAGTCTCTTTATAGCGGGAGATCAGCTCGTCGTCAACCGCATCCAGATACAGGGTTTCGATGGGATGGCCGGAGCGACGCGCGTCCTCGATTACGACGCGTACGCTTTTGGCGTCAAAAAACTCACCGCTGCGGATGTCCACAGCCAGCGCCACCTGCTTGATGCGGGTGGAGGCCTGCCCGCACAGCTCCAAAAACTTGGCGATCATCATGGGGGGCAGGTTGTCCACGCATAAAAAGCCGGAGTCCTCCAAATAGCGGAGCACGCTGGTTTTGCCCGCCCCCGACATGCCGGTTAGAATAAGACAGCGCATCTTGAACCTCCTGTTTAGCAGTATACATTATACAACGCGAATCAACGTAGGGCGCGCCGTGATTCATCCCAAACAACGCGCCGTTGTTGCAATACGACGGCGCGTCGAGGCGCCGCGCCCTACAACGGGCAAGCCCACCGTTCCTACTGTTCACCCACAATCCGCACTTCCGGTTCCAACAACACACCGCTTCGTGCCAGCACCCGTTCTTGTACGCGCTCGATCAGCGCCAGCAGGTCGCTGGCGGTGGCGTTGCCGGTGTTGACGATAAACCCGGCGTGCAGGGTGGATACCTGCGCGCCGCCTACGCTTTCGCCCTTAAGCCCGGCTTCGTCTATCAATTGGGCGGCAAAGTGGCCGGGGGGGCGCTTGAAGGTGCTGCCCGCGCTGGGCTGGCGTAGCGGCTGTTTGGCCCGCCGTTGTTCCGCCAGGCCACGCATGCGCCCGGCCATTTCGGCGGGATCGCCCGGAGTCAAGGCACAAACCACCTGGGTCACCACCCAGCCGCGATCCAGCAATGCGCTGTGCCGGTATCCGTAATCCAGCTCGGCCGCCATGAGTGTGCGGGCTTCGCCTGCTTCATCCACGATGTCTACGCTCTGTACCACTTGAGCTATTTCGCCGCCGTAGGCGCCGGCGTTCATGCAAGCGCCGCCGCCAATGCTGCCGGGTATGCCCTCGGCAAATACCAGGCCGTCCAGCCCGTGTTGCTGGGCTACCCGTGCCGCCGCCGGGAGGGATAGCCCGGCCTGGGCAATAAGAAAATGATCTTTTATGCCGTAACGAGCCATATCCGCGCCGATGTGCAGCACCGTGCCCCGGATGCCACCGTCGCGCACCAGCAGGTTGGAACCGTTGCCCAGCACCAGCAGCGGCACATCCAGCGCCCGGCAGGCGCGTATTGTTTCGGCGGCTTGTTCCGGGCAATGGGGTGCAATCAACAGATCGGCGGGGCCGCCCACGCGCAGGGTGGTGTGGTTGCACATAGGTTCGTTGCGTAATAATCCCATGTTACAAAAGGCGTCGCGGAGCCGTTTCTCTAATGCATGGATGGTGTTCATCATCATCCGCCTTTCTATCGTAAAATGCAAAAAATAAAACTCCGCTTCTATATTCTACATGATGGGCGCGGTTGATACAAGGGGCTACGGGCACACAAAAACCGCCCGTCGGAATCCCTCCACCGCTGCGGCGGTCCCCCTCCCTCTTTAACAAGGGAGGTAGGGGATGAGAACGAATGCGTTGAGCAAATCCCTTGCCCCCCTTGTTAAAGGGGGGAGGGCCACCGCAGTGGCGGGGGATTCCCAAGCGGCGACGTGCAAAAAACGTGGGTTGGAAAAACATCACCACACCCCATCCGCCATCAAATCCACCCCGCCCTGGGACAGCGCCAAATCCACCCGCGCCAAAAACCCCTTCCGTTCTTCACCCCACTCAAAGGCATTGGGCGCCCATATCCCCTCGGCCGCCAGGGATAACGCCATGGCGTGGAGCCAGGGCGTGGCTTCGGCCTTGTAACCCGGCACATCCCCCCGCACGGGGAATAGGCCGTACTCGGTGAGTGCCTGCTGCGCATCGGCCCCCACCAACTGCCACAGCAGTTCGGCGCATAATTCCTCTTTTGCTCCCTGCAGGATGCCCCCCAGCAGCAGTTGATCGGTAAAAGTTTGTTGCGGGGGTATGACACGGAAGTCAAAACCTTTGCCAACTTCGGTAAGCGCGCTGAATTTGCGGATATCCCGCTGGGTGCCCAGCAGCGCCATCACCCGGCGGGCGGTGAAGTCGGCATAGGCTTTATCGATGGTGCAAAGGGCAAAGTCAACCGGCAGGATGTCCCCACCGCGCAGGGCGGCGATGCCCTGAGGCCAGCCACCGCTCAACGCCCTGCCTTGGGCCAACAGCGCTGCCGGATAGGCCAGGGTTTCGCCGCTGGCGCATTGCAGGGCGTATCGCGCGGGCTGTTTTCCACGGGCGGGTTGGGTTGCTGCTGCTAGGTTTTGTTGATCCAGCACAGGCTGATCCGGATCGGGGAAACCTTCGTTGTTGATGAGCAGGGCGTAGCCACCCATGGCCACGGGCACACCCCACTGCCGCCCGCGCCAGCGCCCGGCGGCGGCTATCTCATCGCGCACCGGCAAATCGCCATAAATGGGGGAAAGGAGCGCCTCGGGATCGGCCAAGACGCCGGGCGCAAACAGCAGCAGATCGGGCAGCACCGTGCCCTCCGCGGTGAGTTCGGAGATTTGCGCCCGCCGCACCCGCAGATTGACGCCGGGATGGGCCCGCTGGAATACCGCGCACTGTTTTTCTACCCAGGCAGTGGAGCCCATCCAGTTTTCACATATCCACACGCGCAGCACCAAACGTTCCGGCCTGGGCGCTATTTCCGGCTTGGGATCAACGCGCAACAGGGCATCCCGCTGCCACACCAGCAGCGCGGCCAGCGCCACGGCGATCCAAACCAGCTTTTTGCCGCGCACAAACAACCCTCCCAATACGCATTTGCTAGATGCTTATGTTAGAAGGGTATGTTTGTGGAACGTTTTATAGTATCCTGCCCTCCGCTACGTTTCGTAAATGCTCCCCGTAGGGGGATTGGCCGTACCGCCCGGCGGAGGCCAGCAAGGTGGGTTTGTCGATCCACCCTTGGC
>WQXF01000151.1 GCA_009784985.1 Clostridia bacterium
GGGTGTTGGCGTGGGCGTGGGTGTAGGTTCGGGTGTAGGCGTGGGTGTAGGCGTGGGTGTTGGTGTAGGCGTGGGTGTAGGCGTGGGCGTTATCACTGTCACCGTACACGTGCCGATGTCGGTAAATGGGCCGCTACTCGTTGTCTGGGCCGTGACCTCGACACTGAAATCCACAAAGCCCGCATCGATGTCGCCCTGTGTCACAAAGAAATCGACAGAATCGGTCACAGAATCGCCGTGATTTGTGGGCACGCCCAGGGACGGCCAAGAGATGCCCGCCGGAGAAACATCGTCAAACAAAAGATTTTCCACCGTATCGCCGGTGTTGTTTTTCACCGTGATCGTGAGCGAGACATCGCCCGGAGCATTCACGGTATCCGGAGTCGCCAACAAGGTGACCTCAATGCCAGCGGCTTGGGCCGCCAAGCAACCGATCCCCAAAACCAGCGCCGCCAAAAGGGGCAGCGCTAAACATTTGTACATCCTTCTTTTTTTACCCATGAATTTCATGTGATAGCCTCCCTTTCAAAAAAGCCACTCGTGCATATACTCAGCCTTTGTGCAGTGCATCCATCTAACGAATCGGCCCCTAGATTTTCATCCCTCAAAAGGAGCCCATTGGCAAAAAAACAGGGAAAGCCCGGCCCGCACTTGACAATACGCGCCACGTACTTACAATATAAATATAAGCAAGCGTGCACAGGGGAGGTGGCCGCCATAGAAATTGAAATGAACGAAGTAGAAATAAAAACCCAAGCAGCGCATACAACGAACCAACAAAAACGGGCCCCCTTCTCTTCTTTTTCTTCTTTGGATATCGCCCCGGCGCTGCGTGTGGCCTTTGCGGTGGTGATGGCGCTATTACAAATCGCCACTTGCTGGGCCCTGGTCCAATTTTTAGAAAATTACGCGGCAGCCGTATACGCCGTGCTGGAGCTGGCAGCAGGCATCACCACCCTCGTGCTGCTGGGCAGCACCCGCGACGCCACCTACCGTTATGCCTGGGTGGCCACGGTATTTGTGTTGGGCCTGTTTGGTTTGCTGCTCTATTTGCTTTGGGGCCGGGGCAGTGGGCGCAACGCCCTGGGCAGGCGCCTTGCCGATGTATTCGATAGCCCCCTGGCCGACACCGCCCGGCCTGAAAACGCCGAAACCTTCTCGGCGCTGGAGCGGGAGGAACCCAGCGGGCAGCGGGTGGCCCGGTATCTGGGCAGCCAGGGTTTCCCCATCTATCGGCACACAGGCGTCCGCTATCTCCCCCTGGGCGAACTGGCCTTTGACGCCATCGTAGAAGACATTGAGAACGCCGAACGCTTTATCTACCTGGAGTTCTTTATCGTAAACGACGGCCAGGTGTGGGACCGGATCTTCAACGCCCTGTGCCGCAAAGCCACAGAGGGCCTGGACGTTCGCCTGCTGTACGACGATATGGGCTCCGTAGCCACCACCAGCGCCGCCTTTTTGAGAAAACTGCGGCAGGCGGGCATCCGCGTGCAGGTGTTTAACCCGGTGCACCGCTACATCCACCAACTCTACTTAAATTACCGGGATCACCGGAAGATCGTGGCCATCGACGGGCACATCGCCTACACCGGCGGCATCAACCTGGGCGACGAGTACGCCAATCTCTATCCAAAGTACGGCCACTGGAAGGATACGGCCATACGCCTGAGCGGGCCGGGCGCACGAAGCTTTACCGAATGTTTCCTGCGCATGTGGCAGGCCGTGGCCAGCTCCAGCGAGGAAACGCTGCCCCCTCCGCCCCCGCCGAACCACAACGCAACCGGCTTTGTGATGCCCTATGTAGACGGTCCTCACAACAACCCGCAGAACCCGGCAAAGTCCGTATATCTAGAAATGATCAGCGGCGCGTGTCATACATTGTACCTCACCACCCCCTACCTAGTGATCGACGAATTCATGCGCTCCGCCCTGTGCCAGGCCGCCCAAAGCGGCGTGGATCTGCGCATCGTGCTGCCAGCAGTGCCAGATCATTGGTACATCCACCTCACAGGCCAGTCGGTATACGGCGAACTGCTCCGGGCCGGGGCACGGGTATACGAGTACACGCCCGGCTTTATCCATGCCAAGATGATGGTGGCCGACCGCAACCAGGCCGTGGTGGGCAGCGTCAACATGGATTACCGCTCCTTTCATTTGCAGTACGAAAGTGCCGTGTGGTGCTGCGGTGGCGATGCGCCGGGGTTGGTGCATTCGGACATCGAATCGGTGATCGCCGCCTCCCGGGAGGTAAAGTTGGAAGAATGGCTCGCACGGCCCTGGCGTGTAAAGGTGGGGCAGTCGGTGCTGCGCATTTTTGCGCCGATTATGTGATGCAATCAATAAACATAAAGGAGAACAACCATGCGAAACATGCAATTGGGAACCTCAAACCTGGATGTGCCGGTGGTGGCCGTGGGCTGCATGCGCCTTACGGAATTGGACGGGGGGCAGGCCGAGCGTTTTGTAAACGCCGCGCTGGCCTTGGGCGCCAACTTTTTTGACCATGCCGATATCTACGGCGGCGGCAAATGCGAGGAGATTTTCGCCAAGGCGATACACATGTCGCCGGCAGTGCGGGACAAGCTGATCCTGCAATCCAAGTGCGGCATCCGCAACGGCAGCTTTGACTTTTCCAGAGCCTATATCATGGAATCGGTGGAGGGCATACTGCGCCGCCTGTGCACCGATTACCTGGATGTGCTGCTGCTCCACCGCCCCGACGCCCTGGTGGAGCCGGAGGAAGTGGCCGAAGCCTTCGATGCCCTCCACGCTTCGGGCAAGGTGCGGCACTTTGGCGTATCCAACCAAAATCCGATGCAGATGGAATTGCTGCGCCGGTACGTAAAACAGCCCTTGATCGCCAACCAACTGCAACTGAGCATCGCCCATGCCAACATGATTTCCAACGGCCTGCACGTCAACATGTCCACCCCCGAAGCCACCGGCCGGGACGGCGGCATACTGGACTACTGCCGCCTGCACGACATCACCGTCCAGCCCTGGTCGCCCTTCCAGTACGGTTTTTTTGAAGGTGTGTTTTTGGGCAACGACAAATTTGAAGCCCTCAACAAAAAGATCGGCGAAGTGGCCGCGCGTTATGGCGTATCCGACACCACCATCGCGGTGGCCTGGCTGCTCCGGCACCCGGCGCGCATGCAACCGGTGATCGGCACCATGAACGAGCAGCGCCTTGCAGACTGCTGTAAGGCCGCCGAGATTACGCTGACCCGCGAGGAATGGTATGCGATTTTTCTGGCAGCAGGCAATATCTTGCCGTAATAATGGAAAATTGAAAATGGAAAGTAGAAAATGAAGGGGCGGCGAAAGAGCATGAAAAAAGCGCTTATTTTCCGTGGCGGATGGGATGGGCATGAGCCAATACAGGTTTCGGAGCGGTTTGCCGGGCTGTTGCGCAAGCATGGGTTCGAGGTGGAGATTTCCGACACGCTGGATTGCCTGAAGGATGCCGAGCCTTTGATGAAGCTGGATTTGATCGTGGCCTGCCAAACCATGAGCGAAATGCCCCAGGGGTACAGCCAAAACGTTTCAAAGGCCGTAGGGGCGGGCGTGGGTTTGGCCGGATGCCACGGCGGCATGTGTGACGCCTTCCGCAACGATACCGAGTGGCAGTTCATCACCGGCGGCCAGTGGGTGAGCCATCCGGGTGGCGACGGCGTGAACTACACGGTACACATCCATCACGGCTCCAGCCCCATCGTTGAGGGGCTGGAGGACTTTGAGGTTTGCAGCGAGCATTATTATCTGCATATCGACCCGGCCATCGAAGTGTTGGCCTCCACTCGCTTCCCGGCGGTGCCCTATTACCACATGGCCAACAAGCCGGTGGACATGCCCGTGGCCTGGACAAAATATTGGGGCCTGGGCCGCGTGTTCTATAATTCCTTAGGCCATCACGACGATGTGTTCGATAAGTCGCCTAACGCCCAGATTTTGATGGAGCGCGGTATGCTGTGGGCCGCCGGGGGCCGAGAGTATGCCGCACAAAACGGGCTGACTACTGATCGGTTTTTGAAT
Organism: Clostridia bacterium; assembly: GCA_009784985.1. GTDB lineage: Bacteria > Bacillota > Clostridia > Christensenellales > Aristaeellaceae > WQXF01. The sequence continues at coordinate 4,039 of WQXF01000151.1, forward strand.
GATGCGAAGATGTATTAGATACGGCGGGACGCCGAGGGCGGCGTCCCCTACTGTAGGGACGACCCTATGTGGTCGCCCACAACTGCGCAACCGCTCATGAAACGTGCGGGCGGCCACGCAGGGCCGCCCCTACAAGGTTACGACCAAACGTGCCAGTTCCCATTGTAGGGGACGCCGCCCTCGGCGTCCCGCCGTATGCATAATTAATTAGGAGGCCAACTATGCAAAAAACAAACATCGCCATGATCGGCGTGGGCAACATCAGCGGCATCTATCTAGAAAACATCCACAACGTGTTTCAGGAGTTGCGCCTGGTGGGCGTGTGCGATTTGGTGCGCTCCCGTGCCGAAGACGCCCGGCGGCAATGGGACATCCCCAAAATATACGAAACCATGCACGACGCCTTTGCCGACCCGGAGGTGGACATCGTGCTCAACCTCACCCGCCCTTACGAGCACTTTGAGGTGACAAAAGCGGCGTTGGAGGCTGGCAAGCATGTATACTCCGAAAAACCTTTGGGGGCTTCCTTGGAAGAAGGCATACAACTGCGCGAGCTGGCTCAAAAGAAAAAGCTGATGCTGGGCGGCGCGCCCGATACCTTTATGGGGGCGGGCACCCAAACCTGCCGCCGCTTGATCGACGACGGCCACATCGGCGTGCCCGTAGGCTCGGCCGCCCACATGATCTGCCGCGGGCATGAAAGCTGGCATCCCGATCCGGCTTTTTACTACAAATATGGCGGCGGCCCCATGCTGGACATGGGCCCCTACTACCTCACCGCCATGATCAACCTGCTGGGCGGCATCGATCAGGTGATGAGCGCCAGCAAACGTTCCTTCCCCCAGCGGGTAATCACCAGCCAGCCCCTGGCCGGTACCGTGGTGGATGTGGACGTGTCTACTTACGTGGCGGGCACGTTGCAGTACGCCTCCGGCGCGTTCGGCACGTTGTTTGCCACGTTTGATGTGCACTATCCGGTGCAGGCCAAGTTAGAGATTTTTGGCTCCGAAGGTACTTTGGAGGTACCCGACCCCAACACCTTCGGCGGGCCGGTGCGCCTGTACCGCCAAGGCCAGCCCGGCTTTATGGAGATTCCACTGATGTACGATTATGGTGAAAACGCCCGTGCCCTAGGCCTGGCCGATATGGGTAAGGCGCTGATAGAAGGGCGGGCGGCCCGCGCTGACTTGCAGCAAACCTTCCACGTGCTGGAGGCCATGGAAAGCTTTGAGATCAGCGCCCGTGAAGAGCGCTGGGTCAAGCTGCAATCGCGATATGAACGCAGGCCCGCGATGAAAAATCCGGTGGTAAAGGGGATACTGGACTGATGGAATTCAACAAAGGCTGTTTGCCGTTCTTGTTGTTGCTGTGCATTTTGTTTGGAGCCGTATTGCTGGCTTTTGCGGACGGGCCTGGGCTGAGCAACGTGTTTCCCGACGACGATACCCTGGCCCTGGGCCAAACGGTACTGCGGGTGGACTTTGACGCCGGTTCCGACGGCACGCTGGTGTTGACCGCCCGCCTGTTGGGATCAAGCGCGGAGCCACGGCTGGTAAAAGAACAAGCGGTATCGGCCGGACATGGCGTGGTGGAGTGGGATGGCCGCATCGACGGGGCGGACGTGGAGCTCGGCTCCTACGAATTGTTTTTAGCGCTGCGCGACAGCAGCGGGGCCGTCTCGCCGGCCAGCGCAGCCATCGTGGAGGTAGTCGGCGCGCCGCCCACCCCCCCCCCCACACCCCCGCCCCCCACTAAC
>WQXF01000152.1 GCA_009784985.1 Clostridia bacterium
CTGGCGTCGGGCTCCTCCTCGGTGATGCCGGATTCGGCCGCATCGTCAATTACCGAAATCGGCTCATCGTTTTCAATGCCATGCTGGTTGTCCTCATTTGCGGTGTCAGGCTCCGTCGCATCGGCAATTTCGAAAATCTGCTCTTCGCTTTCAATGCCCTGCCGACCTTCGTTATGTACGGCGCCGAGCTCTGAAAATACCGAGCCCGGAATACCTAACATCACAAGAGCCAATGCCGTCGCCGTAATCCGTGTTCTGAGCCGTGTTCCAAGCCCTGTTCTTCCGTTCATCTTTGTACCCCTTCCTTCCTTCAGCCTGTTGCATGGTACTTTGTGTAGTATTTTGCGATCTTTCATTTGCGTTTTGCCTGCTGCGTTGTTACAATACAGATAAGCAAATTATATATTTGGGGAGGAATTCGATTTGAGTAATACCAAAGCCGCGATCCCCGTTGCCGCCCTGCCCATGGGCACGGTGGTTGGTGAGCGCTATCGGGCAGGGGCGCCGCTCTCCTTCAGCAGGCAATCGTTATGTTATGAGGCCTGGGATCTCCAAAAGGAAGAAACCGTACTGCTAGAGGAGTTTTTTCCAACCCCGGTTTCCGGACGCGAGCCTCAAACCAACAATGTCGTTCCCAGCGCCTTCAGCGACACGTTCCGTGCTGCCTGCAGTCTTTTTCTGGCCAGCAAGCAGCTTCGTGCGCTCCCCCTGCTGAGCAGCTTCTCTGCCCTAAACACCGCGTACCGTGTCTACCGCGCCATGCGCAATTCCGACTTGCTCACGCAATCAAAAACCTTGCTGGATATCCCCATCTACTTCCGCGATGCGCTGGGTGCACCCATCATGAGCATCAATGCCTTGCCGATCCCATCGCTTCCTTCGGAGCGGGAATTTGGCGCAAGAAGTCCCAAAAGAAGTTCGAAATGGCGGAATGTGCCTAAGAATCCCGCTCAGCTAACCGTACACGCCTCCGTTATCAGCCACGTGGGCCGCATCCGAAAAAACAACGAGGATAACTTCCATTTTAATGAAGACTACATGCCCCTTGACGAAATAGACGGTGGCGCGTGTATATCCCATGTTTTTGAGGGGAAGGCCCATGTGTTTGCCATTTGCGATGGCATGGGCGGCCACAATGCGGGGGAGCGCGCTTCATTGATCGTGGTACAGTCCCTCAGCTTGATGCAGGTAGCTTCCATGAAGCCCAACCAGATCCAACCCTTGCTGGAGAACCATGCGCAGCAACTGACAGAATCGGTGTGGAAAGACGGAATCACGAACAAGTCGCCCGGGCAAGGCACAACGCTTGCACTCCTTGTGATAAAAGATAACCAAGGGTTTCTTTGCAATGTGGGCGACAGCCGTATTTACGTGCTTCGCGCCAAGGAACTGTTTCTCCTATCCCACGATCATACCAAAATCCATGAGCTGGTTCTGGCCGGCCGCCTATCGCCGCAGGAAGAGCGCAATCATCCCGAAGGAAATGTCATTACCCGCTATGTAGGCATGTCCTCGCAGAATGCCCCGTCTCCTTTTGCCGCAACCCGCCAGATCACCTTGTGCGATGGAGATCGCTTCCTGATATGCAGCGACGGCCTTTCGGATTTGCTTCGCTTTGATACGATTCATCATTGCCTGATGGAGCAAAGCGAGCCGCTGCAAGCAGTGCGGAAACTGACCGTTGCCGCGTTAGAGGCGGGGGGAAAAGACAATGTAACCTGTATGGTGCTGGACATCCACGGCGGCGAGTGTCTACCGCCCACGCAAATGGATCTTGCATCCCTGTCCTTGCAAACCAACATCTCCGCGATCACCGAGGATAATAGGGAAACAACTGAATAGGGGCGCTTCATTCTAGTCCGCCGTGATTGTCTTGAGCCGGCGCACACCTTCTCCGGTGCAATAATACGCGTCTCCGGGCAGCATTGCTTTGCCTAGCTCTCTTTGCACGGACATCGGAATATCCACCGGCTTGATGTTGCCCACATGCTCAAAGAACACAAGGTTGTGGTTATCCCGTATGTGCTTGAATAGGTCGCTGGAACTGTAGCTGATCGGTGCGTTGGGGAACTCGCCAATGATCAAACGAACCCGGCACTCGACATACAACGTAACCAGCTTATGCATCTTTTCCTGGCAGGCAGTGGACGTAAGCATGTGGTCTAGAATCTTGGCGCTCTGGATCACGACATAAACCATGGGCCATGACGCAATCAGTGCTTCTTGCGCTTCAATTTCAAACAACACATCCAACCCTTGTTTCCTTTCCTCCATTTGTTCCTGTACTTTGTCGATGATCGCAACGGCTTCCTCAGCGCTCATCGTATACTGCGCGAGGGACGCGAAGTCTTTGACATCCCCCAGCTTGCGTTTTTGATGATCGATCACATACAATTCGGAAGGATGGACATCGCGATGCTGCTCCAACTGCGTGAGCAGCATACGCACAAAGCCGCTCTTTCCGGCGCCATCCTTGCCGCTGACGGCGATATAGTTTCTTTCGTTGAAATCCACCGTTTCAAAGGAAACCGACTGGTAATTCATTCCGATAGGCACTACATGAGGGGTATTGAAAAGCTGCGGCATATCCAACGCCACCCGTGAAAGCGGCAACGTCTCGGGAACCTCCGGGATCTTCAAAACGGGCATGCGCTGGTACTGCCTGGCGTTTTCCAACAAATCCTTCTTTAGATTGTCCATGCGCTCTATTTCTTTTTCACCTTGGGTACAGAGGGCAAATTGCGCCTCCACGATCCGCTTATCCAACATAAGCAGCGCACGACCCGGATATTCGTAAGGCTCCATCCTGCAACGCCCCAAGAGCGCCCCATACTCACTGGAATCATTACAGGTAAAAGCTATGCGCGTGCCAAAGTTTGCCATCGTTCGGTAACCGATATTATTGCTTTGTGAGGCTGTGATCAAAAAGGTGATGCCAACACTAGTCCCCTCTCTGGAAAGGGTCTGCAGCTCATCATTGAGCACATCGTAGTATTCCCGGAACGCGGCAATGTTGTCGATCACCACAACGGCCTGGGGCAACTCCCGCAATCCGGCTTCCACATAGGCTTTGTATGTACCGATTCCTTTTTGGGCGAACATCTCTTTACGCTCATTGATCATTGTGTGTAGGAGCTTAAATAGATTCACGATCTTCTCTTCTTCTTGTATCATCGCGATGCCACCCACATGCCTGGCGTTTTCAAAAACCTTTAGGGCCATATTGCCGGCATCTATAATATAAAAGGTCACTTCCTGGGGCGTGTACCCCATGATGGCGGAATACAGTATGGTTTGCAAGGCGGTGGTCTTGCCCATTTGCGCGGAACCCACCAAGAGTATATTGGTATCCGACAGGTTCAATCTAAAATCGCCCTGATACTGCTGCTCAGGATCATCGTACTTAGCAATTGATACCACGATTCCCTGTTCCAGGTTCTTCTCCGTTCCTGTCAATTCAGCGAGCAATATGCTCTGCTCCAATGGTGGGAGGCAGATATTGGGCAATCCTTCCACACCGGACCGTTGACTATAATCATAAACATACTGAACCAGCGCGTCCAACTGGGATTCGGCCTTGGTGCTTTTGTCCTTCTCGCTGTCATACACCAGAGCGGGTTTACCCCACAGGTTCAGTTCATATATCCGCTCCCGTTTACGGCTTTCTTCCCCTTCCAACACATTCGGTACGTCAGCACCGCTGTATGCGGATTGGAATAGCTCAAACAGCTCGTTGTTGCCCACCTGCAAATAGGCCCGACCGGGCTCCCGAATCTCGGCCGCCAACGGAGTTTTGAGCACTTCTTGGCTGTCTTCCTTGGTTTGGACCTTAAGACACAATTTGAATTTGCTGTTGCTCCAAATCTGGTCGTCCACCACGCCGCTTGGTTTTTGTGTCGCCAAGATAAGGTGTACGCCCAAACTGCGCCCGATGCGGGCAGCACTGATCAGTTCCTTCATAAAGTCAGGCTGTTCCGCTTTTAGCTCCGCGAATTCATCCACAATGATGATCAAGTGCGGCAACGGAACCGGTACGCGCTCGGGCTCTTTTTTGTGGAGAAGAATGTAGGCGTCGATGCGGTTGACTTCGTACTTTGCAAACAGAGCCTGTCGGCGCAACAGCTCCGCCTTGATGGATTTGAGAGAACGGTCGATCTCGCGCCCGTCGATGTTGGTAATGGCCCCAATCAAGTGCGGCAGTTTCTCAAATTGGTTCACCATGCCGCCACCCTTAAAGTCAATGATCATAAACCCTACGTCATGGGGATGGAACTGAAGCGCCATGTTGAGTATATAGGTCTGCATGATCTCAGATTTTCCCGAGCCTGTAGTGCCGGCCACCAAACCGTGGGGGCCATGGGCTTTCTCGTGCAAGTCGAGCGCAACAACCTGGTTTTTGGTTTTGACGCCCAATGCCGCCGCCATGCTTTTATCTACCCTGGAGGTTGCCCAGGCCAGCCCCACGTCGATATCTTCCACTTGCCGGATGTCCAGCAATTGGAATAGCGTAATCATTTTGACCATATCCCCTTCAAGGCTGGACTCCACCACGTGAACGGGGCACAGCTTTTGTGCGATTTCCCTTGCCCGCTTGTCCGGGAGCACGGTATAACGGAAGTCAACCCGATCCTCGCCATTTTGCACTGGCACCATGCTGCCCTTGCATTCTTTGCGGTCTAGGTGGATCATGTCCGCGCAACCCCTGGGAATGCGCTCCTCGTACTCGTCCATAAACACAAAGCTGAAACCCAGCCGCGTGCACTTTTCAAAGTATTGCGACACGGGATGGTTGCGTATCGGATCGATGCGATACGCAAACACCATATAGTAGGTGGGCCATGTTTGCTTCTCGCTCGTTGTTTTATTGCCTACCGCATCCTCGCGTTCCGAGAGTGTTTTGTATAGACCCTCCAGGTGGTGCTTTGTGCTCTCCTCGTCACAAAGTAATGTGCGTATGGTAGAACCCTCGATCTGCACATTCTTCAACCATCGCAGCCACGCGAATTGCTGTTGATCCGACTCATCTAGCACAAAGTACATTTTTAGCTCTTTGTGGTAGTGCCGTATGGAAAGATCCATCACCATGTTCTTCAGAACCTCATACAGCCATTTGCGCGCGCCAACGATACCCGCCGCGTTAGCCTGGCCCAAGCGAAGAGCCACAGGAGCGTCGTCCAGATACAGATATTTTGCCTCGATCTCTTCCGGGATGTCCATCAGGTCGTCGGATGTGTCCTTGTTGTCCTGCTTGTTGGCATCCACCTGTACCATGGCCTTGCTTTTGCCGGTGCCCAAGCGCACATCCAAAAAATCCTTGTCTCCCGGTGAACGGTCGAACAGCCCCTTGTCAAAATTGGTGACGGTGGCCACATTGTCGTCCATGGGTCTGTATATGCGGTGCAATATGCGCAACTCATCCTGCCGACGCGTGGTGATTTCCTCCACCTTGCGCTTGATATAATCCATGTACCGTTCTTTTCGTGTGGTATTGTCGCGGGCTAGCTCTTCCCGCTTTTTCTTGGAGTTGTATAAGCTAATACCCAATGTGGTACCGGCCATGATCGCCATGTAAAAGACATACATGATGCCGGAGCCGCCGCCCGAGCCGCTGCGCATCAACATCATGGCAAACATCATAGACACGGTGGGGAGAACTTGCAGCAGGATGTTTTCTTTTTTGTCTTCTTTTTTTGCCTGGGGCGGCAGCACCTTGATTTCGGTTTCCTCAATCTTGTGCTGTACGCGCA
>WQXF01000153.1 GCA_009784985.1 Clostridia bacterium
CATACAAAGGGTTTCCGTGCGCTGATAGCCGTGGCGCTGGCAGTGGTGCTGCTGGGCAACGGAGCAATAGACAGGATTTCGTATCTGTTTGCCACCGACGAGGGCGCACACGAGGCCCACGAAGAAGTAACTATACCTGCTCCCCAGCCTACGCCGGGGCCTACGTCTCCGCCTGCCGTTCGGGAGGAGGATGAGGGGTTAGGGGATGGGGATGAGGGGCTAGAGGAGACGGATGAGCCGGAGCCCCAATCTCAGCCTACGCCGGATGTGCTCCACCCTGCGCTGGAGCAGGGGTTAGGGGATAGGGGTCAGGGGTTAGAGGAGAAGGATGCGCCCGAGTCTCCATCCGATTCCCAAGCTGAAGATGAGCCTGAAGATGAGGACGAGGCCGCTGAAGAGAGCGCCGCCCCGGGCAATCCCATTGCCGAAGCCATTGCCGCCGACGGCATGGCGTATGTGCGCGTACATGGCGATGTGTTCTCCTCTACGAATCTGCGGGCGCGGGATCGCTTGGGCCGCGTGTCGGGTATGGCGATTGCTACCCAGTATAATGAAGCGAGCGAAAACCAACCCGCCACAGTGCGGGTGGTATTTGAAAGCGATGGCGCCTTGGTGGAGGGCTATATGAACGCTAGCTCTGTGGTGCTGCTGGGGTATGAAGAGGCCATTGCCGAGATTGGCACGAGGGCGTTGTTTGCGTATAAATCGGCGGCGTGGCCCCTGGCCCCGGTCAGTTTTGATCCGGTAGAGGCCGTGGAGTCCGAATCCGGCGAATCCGAATCGGCCGATGTGCCGGAAATTGAGCCGGTGATCACCCTGTCCGCAAGTATCGACGGTGGCAAGGCTGTGATCACCGCGTTGATTGAGGGGGTTCCCGAAGGTGTCTTCTACACGCTGCAATGGCAGAACGACTTGAGCGGCGAGTTTGAGGATGTGCCCGGCGAAACGGGTGAAAGTGTTGTGTTTGACATCACCGAGGAGAATTTACGCTGCAGGTGGCGTGTGGCGTTAAAGATCGTGGACGCGGGCGCTTAGGGCTACCAACAGATGAAGGAGAGACACATTTAATGAAACACCACATCAAGCGCATCTTTGCGGCAACATTGAGTGTTATCATGCTGGCGTCCTTCGTGCCCGCGCCTGTTGCGCTGGCGTCCGAGGGGGAGCGAACCTATCAGCCTGTTGGAATTGCTTGCCCCTACTGGCGGTGATTTATCGCAAGAGATCATCCTCACGGTGGTGGAGGGCGCTACGGGCATGCCGGTGAACGTTGATGATTGGGATTACGTTAATGTGGCTGGTGGCGCTGTGTCGAACTTCGGGGATTGTATCGACTAAGCACGCAGCATGGAGGAAAGGCATCATGAAACGGATTTCGGCAATCGCTGTCGCATGGATTCTGGCGTTTTCTTGCATTATCCCGGCATGGGCGGAAACTCCGCCAACGTAGGATCTTCGCGAGTTGATCCACGGTCACAACACGATCTCCTGGAGGCCAGCGGCGACTACGCCGTGGATACGGCGGTACGGCCATTGTCTACGCCTACATCGGCGAGCCGCCGGTGGTGGCAGTAGAGGGCAAGGGATTTTAGGTCCCAAGAGATAGTGAGAATTTTGCGGCAAGTGGCAGTAGGCAAAAGAAGCGAATGGAAGGGAAAATCCAGCTGAAGAGCGGGGTTTGCCCCTTTTTTTTCAAGAAATCGAGAAATTATCTTATTCCTCTTTTACAGGACCAAGGATTTTATCTTGTGCAGTTTATCGGCAATCCTTGATTTGGAAAGACAAAATGTGCTATAATGCAGGACAGAATGAATGCTCTAAGGGCAGGTTCATGCGAATTTTGGAGAGGACGGAGTAAAAGCTATGAGATTGTACCGTCGGACGTCGCGCATTTTGTTGGCTCTCCTCTTATGCCTTACTTTCTTCCCCGCCGCCGCAATGGCCGGCGGTGTGGGCAGCGCGCGCATCATGCAGGTGGAAATTGACGAGAGGAGCGCGGAAGCGTATATCAGCCTCCTGGTGCAGGATTTGAATTCGATCCCCATCATGCCCCCTTCATCGGAATCATTCGATATTGCCATCGACGGCGTTGTGTTGCCGCTCAAAGAAGATGGAATCACCCGGGACGAGGGCGTCGGCTACATTTTTGTGGTTGACCGCTCAAGGAGCTATGCAAGGAGCATTGAATTTAAAATCATACGGGATGTGGTTATAAAGATCATCGAGGGGATGTCCGCTAGAGATAGGGCCGCGTTTGTGGTTGTGGACTCCCAAGTGACCACGAATGAAACTTTTTTTGATAAAGTATCGGCACTGAGCTTTTTGACGGCACTGCAAGAAAACAACGCAAGGGAAAGCGTGCTGTACGACGGCATCTTTAAGGCCAGCGAATTGGCGCACATCGACGGGCGGAATATTCCACGGCGCAGGGTGATCGTTGTTGTGTCGGATTGCTTAGACGGTGGCAAGGGCACGGCGAGTATTGACCTGCTTGATAGGCAAATTACTTGGGAGGGCGGATGCCCCGTGATCACGCTGGCGATGTACAGTTCCACGTACAACGGTGCAAGCAAGGCGGCGGCGGATCAAGCGCGAACCGCCATGCTCACATTGAGCACCAACCACGGCGGGTACGGAAAGCTGATCGATGTTACAAACAGAGAGTTAAACAACGATATTCTGCTGGCAGCAAAAGAAGTCAATGACTATGTAAGCGGGCTGTTTTCGGTTCTGGTTAATATCTCACAGGCCGCGCTGCTGGAGCCCTCACCGGGCGGCCATCAGCTGACATTCACCTATCGGGATAGTGATACTGACATATCGGACCAAATGGATATCCAGCTGAATGTCGAAAACATCGTGCCATCCGACGATGTGGAGAAGATGGCGATCGAAATCAAGTTCCAGCCGGGTGTCACCAGCGCTGAAGTGCGGTTCCTGCAACTCAGGTTGCAAGAAATGTTCTATTACGACGGAGAGCTGAACGGCAATTTTAATGAAGCGACGCAAAACGCCGTAGATATGATGTGCATGGACAACATGCTGGATATTGTGAATGGCATGAGCGCTCAGGCTTGGGACATGCTGCAGCAAAACATGATCCAACCACGTCCCACGGCGACCCCGCCCCCCGAGCCGACCCGCGATCCCGAAATGCGCCTGATGGAGGGCGATACAGGTGTTGCGGTGCGTGAGATGCAGTACCGGTTGCAACAACTGTATTATTACGAGGGCGCCATCAGCGGCACCTACGATATTGCGACGCAAACGGCGCTGGACGCCTTTTGCCTTACCAACAACATTGAATACAGGGATGGATTGACCCATGAGATGTGGGATGTGATGCAATCCACCATCGCCCAGGCCAAGGCGACGCCGACGCCTGAGCCTACACCCACACCGGAGCCCACGCCGGAACCCACCGCCACGCCCGAACCGGAGAACATCCCACTCTCGATGGGCGACAGCAATCCCTATGTCACCAAGTATCAGACGCGGCTAAAGGAACTCGGGTACTACGTAAACGAAAGTTTCACCCTTGGCGTATATGATGCACCGACCCAGAGGGCGCAGGATTTGTTCTGTGATAAAAACGCGATGCGGCAAGAGCAGGGTGCCAGCATATCCCTTCAAGAGTTTGTTTTCTCCAACGCCGCGCAGGAATACACTGCCACCGCGCTAGAAAACGCAAGACTGGCCATTATGGGCGAGGTGGAGCTGGCCGGTCTTAATCTCCCGGTTTGGATGTTGCTTATCTTGGGCGTTGTGGTGCTAATTGTATTTGTTGTGGTATTGTTAGCCCTCTTAAAGCCCAAAAAAGAAAGCAAGCCCAAGGTGCACAAAAATGTGGTGCCGCCCTCGGAAACACCGGTTCCGCAAGATGGTGGCGGCGGCCTTATCACCGGGATGGACCAGGCGACCACCGCAGATAGCCAGATCGAACTGTTGACTGGCGCCGATGCCCCGACTAGTTACGGCGCCGAGGCCAAGAGCGTGATGATCATGGTGGATTATAAAGAGAAACAGACACAGAAGGAATACAGTGTCAGCGGCAGCTTGACCATCGGGAGGCAAGGCACGGTTCCCCTGGATTCCGCCGACGCGGGGGTATCCCGGCAGCACTGTGATCTCTACTTTGCCGGCGACACGCTGATGCTTAAGGATCATTCCAAGCAGGGCACCCGGGTGAACGGCAAACTCATTAACAATGGCGAAGAACCCGTGCTAAGCGGCGATCAGCTGTTCATCAGCGAACACACCCTGACTATCGTGTACTGATTCGTGTACTAATGGAGGTGAAGCAATGGAAAACGCAAAAAGACGCAGAGCGATTGTTGCCGAGGAATCACCGTATCCCCTGATTCATTTGCCGGGCGCGGAAGGGGCCCAGCGTTCGCTGGCGTTTACCCAGCCTGAGGCTCCGAAGCGAGAGAGAGAAGCTCGTGCGCCGGCAGAAGACGTCCCTTCGAATCATGTGCGGGCGCGGGTGATATTTGCGTTGCTGGCTATCGCAAGCATCGTGCTTGGGTTTATTGTCCTGCTGATCAGCGTGTTTCTGTTGATCGCGTATGTGTTGCTATTTATTGGGTTGATCGCCGTGGCGTTTAAAAGAAACCCGGTGCTGCTGGCACAGTTAAAGAAACCCAAGCCGCCGCAGCCAGACGAGTTGAAGAAGGGCGACTTTACCGAAGTGATCGACAGCGTATTTAAAGTGGATACCATGTTGGTGAGCCAAAACCTGTCCAGCGTCATTCAGATACTGATCAACAAAGCTTCTTTTGTGATCGGCTCGAAGGAGGATGCCTGCGATTACGTGCTGAATATGGACACCGGCATCAGCCGCACACATTTCCGGATTGTGTTTGCTAAGGTTGGTGGCAGAACCGCCTATTACGTGGAAGACCTGAACAGCCGGAACGGCACCTGGCTCAACGGCGAAAAACTGGAACCCAATCAACCCAAAATGATGCAGCCTGAGGACACGATTATGGTTTCCGGCAAGTTTGCTTTTGTTGTACGCTCGACTTCTTACTAAACTAAGGTGTGGGGATAAAAATCATGAGTACAATCATCGTAGAGTTTCAGGATCTGGTGCGAAACACCAAAAGGGATTTGCAGGTGCCGCTGGACATGAGCGCCGGCAACTTGATTGAGGCCTTAACGGAAGCGTATCAGTTGGGTATCGACATGTCCGACGCGACACAAAAGTACCTGCAATCAGAAAACCCCATCGCTCTGATCCAAGGGGAACGCACATTGAAGGATTTGGGATTGCACGACGGGAGCACCATCCTGTTTGTGCGATAAACGACGCAATCAACGCAAATGAGGAGATTGGTATGCAGAATACACAAATGGAATTCCCCCCCAGCGATTTTTTGCGCTGTATTGCCCTTTCCAATGCAAGTTTGATAAAGATTGGCGGTACGCCGGACTGCTCCGTGTACCTAAAGATGGAGCAGGCTTCGGGCGGCAGCGTTGTGCTCCGCAAATCCGGAGAGGACTGGCAACTTGTTCCTTCGCCGGGTACAAGCGCCGTTACAAAAAACATCAAGGAAGTGGCGGAGAGCACAACACTGTTGCCCATGGACTTCTTTTCGTTTGCCGACACGTGGTTTTATCTGCGGGGCAACCATCTGTTCTGTGATTCCACCCTGCCCGTGGAAATCAAGGGATTGCCGGAGATGATCATCCATCGACAAACCAGCGCCCTGGATTATCCGACTTTTATGCGAAGCATGC
>WQXF01000154.1 GCA_009784985.1 Clostridia bacterium
CGTTCCTCTCCTAACCCCTATTCCCTAACCCCTTAACCTCGGCGAGCGTGCCGCACTCACCTCATCGGGCCTGCCGATGGGGGTACGTACCGGCGCGTCGCGCAGGGATTGGGGATCGGCCAGCGCCCGGGCGTAAATGGCGCGCAACGTATCGGCGGCCCGGTCCAGGGTCTCCCGGGTTTCGGTTTCGGTGGGCTCAAACATCAGCGCTTCGGGCACGATCAGCGGGAAGTACATGGTGGGCGGATGCATGCCTTCGTCGATCATTGCCTTGGCCACATCCATGGCGGATACTCCGGCGTCGCGTTTGAGTTCCGCCAGTGAGCATACAAACTCGTGCATGCAGGGCGTGTCGTAGGCGGGGGAGAATATGTCCCGCAGCCTATGCATCAGGTAGTTGGCGTTGAGCACCGCGTGGCGGGAGGCTTCGGCCAGGCCGTCCCCGCCCAGGCTGTACAGATAGGCTAGGGCGCGCACCACCACCAGGAAGTTGCCGTGGAACATCTTTATCCGGCCAATGCTGTCCGGGCCCTGGGGTAAGTAGGGGAGCAGCGCCGCCTTGCACCCGGTGGGGCCGCTGCCTGGGCCGCCTCCTCCGTGGGGGGTGGAAAAGGTCTTGTGCAGGTTAAGGTGGATCACGTCAAAGCCCATGTCGCCGGGCCGGGTTACGCCCATGATGGCGTTAAGGTTTGCGCCGTCGTAATAACACAGGCCGTCCGCCTCGTGCACGATGCGGGTGATTTCCAGTATGTTGGGATCAAACAGCCCCAGGGTGTTGGGATTGGTGAGCATTAGCCCGGCGGTGTCCGGTCCGGCGGCGGCCCGCAATGCGTCTATGTCTACGCAACCGTTTTTGTCCGATGGGATGGTGGTTACGGCGTAGCCGCACATGGTGGCGCTGGCCGGGTTGGTGCCGTGGGCCGAGTCGGGAATCAGTATCTTGGTGCGGCCTTTGTCGCCCCGTGCCCGGTGATAGGCCTGGATCATCAGCAGGCCCGTCCACTCGCCATGGGCTCCGGCGGCGGGCAAAAAGGTCATGCCGTCCATGCCGGTGAGTTCGTTTAACATACCCTCGGCCTCTTGCAGCACGTCCAAGCAACCCTGTACGGTGTGGGCGGGCTGCAATGGATGTATGCCGGTGAAGCCGGGCAGCGCGGCGGCCTCTTCGTTGAGCCGGGGATTGTACTTCATGGTGCAGGAACCCAGGGGATAAAAACCGTTGTTTACCCCAAATGTACGCCGCTCCAGCGCGCTGTAGTGCCGCGCCAGCTCGGCTTCGCCGATCTCTGGCAGGCGTGGTTTTTCCCCTCGCACAAGGTTGGCGGGCAACATCGTTTTAGCGGATTTTTGCGGCAGGTAGGCCGTGCCGCGCCCTGGCATGCTCTTTTCGAATAGCAATTGTACGCTCATGTACCCACCTCCTGCAACACCCCTACCACGCGGTCAATCTCTTGCTGTGTATTCAGTTCGGTGGCGCACCACAGGATGCCCTCATCTATCGGAAGGCCGCCCAATATGCCGTTTTGTTCTAAAGCTGCCAGTGCCTTATGCGCATCAGGGCAGGTGGTTACGAATTCATGAAAATAGGGCCCGGCAAAACGCATCGCATAACCGGGCAGGCTGCAAATCCCTTCGGCCAAAGCATGGGCATTGTCCATGCTCTGTTGGGCGGCAGCGCTTATCCCGCCTGGCCCCATAGAAGCCATGTACACCGAGGCCTGCAACGCGCAAAGCGCCTGGTTGCTGCAAATGCTGCTGCCGGCCTTCTCGCGGCGGATGTGCTGTTCCCTGGCTTGCAGGGTGAGCACAAAGGCGCGGTTGCCGTTGGCATCTGCCGTTTGGCCCACGATGCGGCCCGGCAGCTTGCGTGCTAGCGATTGTTTGGCGGCCATAAAACCCAGGGACGGGCCACCAAAGGCCAGGGGCAAACCCAGGGATTGCCCGTCGCCCACGGCAATGTCTGCGCCGCAATCCGCCGGGGTGCGCAACAGCGCCGCTGCCAATGGATTGACGCTCATAATAAATTTTGCACCGGTGGCATGAGCTGCCTCGCCCAACACCGCACAATCTTCCAACAGGCCATAATAATTGGGCTGCTGCACGATCACACAAGCATCGGAGCCACTCAGCGTCGCCGCCAATGCCGCGCAATCGGTGATGCCATCCTTGGCGGGGATGATCGCCAGTTCGGTTCCTGCCGCCTCGCAATAGGTGCGCACCACCTCAATCACCTGGGGGTGGGCGGTGGCGCTGATCACCGTGCGGGTGCGTGCCCGCTCCCGGCACATGGCCGCCGCCTCCGCCGCTGCCGTGGCTCCGTCGTATACCGAGGCGTTGGCGGCGTCCATGCCGGTAAGCGCGCAGATCATGGTTTGAAATTCAAATATGGCTTGCAGCAGGCCTTGGCTCATCTCGGCCTGGTAGGGGGTATAAGCAGTAAGGAAGGTCTCTTTGGCCGGTACGTTTTTGGCGATGGCAGGTATAAAGTGCCGGTACGCGCCCGCGCCTCGGAACACCGTGGGGAACACGGTATTGCGCCCCGCCAGCCCGCGCATGCGCTCCAACACCTCCAGCTCGCTTGCCCCGGCGGGTAGGTTGAGGGGCGCCCGCTGCCGTACGGCTTGGGGCACGCAGGCAAACAGATCCTCCATATCCGTCAAGCCCAGGGCTTGCAGCATGGCCGCGCGATCAGCGTCGGTAGCCGGCAGGTAACCGCCCATGCTTACGCCTCCTTCGTTAACTCTGCATATTCATCAGCGGAGAGCAGTTCCACGGCGCCCTCCATGTCGTCGATATCGTCTATTTCGGCCAGCCACGCGCCGTAGGCATCGTTGTTGATGGCGGCGGGATCATCCGCCAGGGCATCGTTCACCGCCGATATCTTGCCGCACAGCGGGCTATACACCTCGGATACCGCCTTGACGGATTCCACATCGGCCAACCGTTCGCCTACGGCCACATCGTCGCCCACCTCGGGCAGGGTCACAAACACGATGTCGCCCATCTCGCTTTGGGCATGGTCGGTAAGGCCTACGCGGGCCTTGCCGTCGCCCAGGTCTTGCACCCATTCGTGGGATTTGGTGTAACGGAGGTTTTGTGGGATGTTCATTGTTCGAAGGCCTCCTTCTTTTATGGAAGTCAGGTTCTTAGGGATTAGGGATTAGGGGATAGGGGAGGAGTGGTCAACGCCCCTAACTCGCTTGTAAAACGGAAGCGCCACCACCTCGGCGGCAAGCCAACGGCCTCGCACGTCGATCTCAACTTGGGTACCGATATGTATGCAAGAAACATCCAATAGAGCCATCGCAATGGCGTAGCCCAAGTAGGGGGCGTGGGTGCCCGAGGTAGTATGGCCAATTTGGTTGCCCTTTGCGTATACCGGACAGCCTTCCCTGGCGATGCCCCGCCCATGGATGCGCAGGCCCGCCCGGCGGCGGCTCGGCTCGCTTCGCTCAATTAGCGCTTCTTTGCCGATAAAGCCCGGCTTATCGAACTTAACAAACATCTTTAATCCGGCTTCCAGCGGCGTGATGTCCATGGTCAGCTCGTGGCCGTACAGGGGCATGCCTGCTTCCAGGCGCAAGGTATCCCGCGCGCCCAGGCCGCAGGGGATCGCCCCCTGGGCTAGCAATGCGCCCCATAGCATGGGCGCGTCTTTGTTTGCGCAGTACAATTCTACGCCATCTTCGCCGGTGTAGCCGGTGCGTGATACCATGCACTGCACACCGGCCATCGTGACTTCATTCATAAAGGTATAGTTTTTTGCGGGCAACGGTTGGCCACCCAAAATGTCCATGGCAAGCGGCCCTTGCAAAGCCAGCTGGGCCGTAGCATCAGAAAGATTACGCAGCACAACATTTCCAGGGCAATGGGTTTGCATCCAGGAAAAATCCTTATCTTGATTCGACGCGTTGAGCACCACCCAATAATGATCCGCGGCAAAACGGTATACCAGCACATCGTCGATCACGCCGCCGTTTTCGTCGCAGAGCAGGGTGTACTTCACCTGGCCGTCTGCCATTACAGACAGATCGTTGGTGCACAGGGATTGCAGCATATCCAGCGCGCCGGGGCCTTTGACTTCGGCCTCACCCATGTGGGATACGTCAAACAGACCGGCCTTGGTGCGCACGGCCATGTGCTCGGCGATGATGCCGGTTCCGTACTGCACCGGCAGCAGGTAACCGGCAAAAGGCACCATCTTTCCGTTGTTGGCCACATGGCGGTGGTACAGTGGGGTTTTGCGCTCCACAGGCTCCGCCTCCTACTAATATCTCGCTATATCTCGCAGGAAATGCCGCAGCGCTTTTCGTCGGCGGCAAACACGGTATCGATCACGCGCATCACACGCAACGCCTGCTCGGGCTTTACGATGAGCTCTGCCTTGCCGTCCAGCGTATCGGCGATGTTCATGTAATATTCGCTCCAGTCGGGGCGCTCGTCGGGTAATGTTAGCCGCTGGGTGGTGTGTTTGGGCCGCGGCGCCATGGTGCGGGTGGGCCCGGCCTCGGTATACACGATGTCGTCGTCCCACTCCATCACGGCATCGGTGCTGAGTTTTACGATCTCGCCGTCGCAGCTCCAATCGTTGATTACCAATGTGCCTTCTGTGCCTGATATATGCCAGCGGGGCAGGTTGATAAAGCAGTTGGTAGACATCTCCAGCAGGGCCGACAGGCCATTGCCAAAGCGCAGGCTCACCTTAATGTTGTCGTCTACCTCGCTGCCAAATATCTTGTGCAGGCAGGCAGAAACTTCGATTACAGGCTCGGGGGTCATGTCCATTAATTGATCAATCAGGTGCACGCCCCAGTCCAGCAGCATGCCGCCCCCGTTTTGTTTGTATCCGCGCCAGCCGTACATGGAGCCGCGGGAACCCTGCACCCGGCTCTCGATAAAGTAAGGATTGCCGATCAAGCCGGAACGTATGGTTTCGCGTACGATGCGGTAGTCCCGATCCCACCGCCGGTTTTGATGGATGGAAAACAGTTTGCCGG
Source organism: Clostridia bacterium (assembly GCA_009784985.1). Taxonomy (GTDB): domain Bacteria; phylum Bacillota; class Clostridia; order Christensenellales; family Aristaeellaceae; genus WQXF01. Next base: position 4,998 of record WQXF01000154.1, read on the forward strand.
TGCGGCGCGATGCCGCGATCATATCTTCTAGCTCAACGGCGTTCAGGGCCACCGGCTTTTCGCATACCACGTTTTTACCGGCTTCTAAACAACGGATCACCAACGGGCGGTGCACGTCGTTGGGTGTGGCGATGGTGATTAGGTCAGTTTCCTTGTCGGCCAGCAGTTTCTCTACAGATGCGTAGGTGTGCAGCCCGGCCTCCCGCGCCTTGGCCATGGCCTCGGGCCGGATGTCAAAGGCGCCCTTTACACGGATGTTTTTTACTTTTTCTTCTATGCTTTTGTGGTGCCAGCCGCCCATGCCGCCATAGCCGATGATCGCCAATGTGTGTTGCAATTGCTGTTCCTCCTGCGGCGGTTACGCCGTATGATTTCCGCTGGCATTGTAGCAGAAAGGGCGGGGGCTTTCAACAATTAAATGAGTTTGACAAAACACGACATAATCTGTAATATGTTCACAGGGCGTTGCCATCGTATGGCAAGCGGTTAGCCACACCACCCGAAGGGGGGTGAGGCTAATTGGCTACGTATGAAACGTTGACGTTAATGATCGCTTTTGCGGCGTTAATCGTGGCGATTCTGAGAGGCAATAGAAAATAACCGCCCCCTACCACAGTTTGCGGTTATTTTCTAACCAAGAACTGGGCTAACCGTTTACCGGCAGCGCCGTTTTTCATTCACAGTATAGCAAGTGCGTTTCGCACTGTCAAGCGTCGTGCGGTGCAATAAAATTAGCCA
>WQXF01000155.1 GCA_009784985.1 Clostridia bacterium
AACTTTGTTTCCCAGATCTCGAAAAAATGGGGTAACTCAAGTTTGACAAGGGGGGCAAGGGGTTTTTTTCAAGTTTTCGTCCTTAGCCCCTATCTCCCTTGTTAAAGGGAGGGGGACCGCCGCGGCGGTGGAGGGATTCTGCACGACGTTTTTCCTAATGATGAGATTGTTGGAAGAATTTATACTCAAATGCTGTTGCCCTGCCATCAGAATTTCGATTGACAAAAAACCACCCCCAGTGCTAAAATAGACCCAACGCAGGGCAATGAAGGAAAGAGTAGGCCAATCCCGGCCCACAGAAACGAACGCCATGGCTGAGAGCGTTCGGCAAGGGAAAGGCGCGAAGGACACTCCCGAGCCCCCTGATGAGAATCAGGCGCGAACCCCGGCGATAGCGGGGCGCGAGGGCCAGATACCGGCCAAAGCTAGGGTGGCACCACGAAAGCGCCTTTCGTCCCTGCGACGGAAGAAGGCGTTTTTTTTGATCACAGAAAGGTGGGGGAGCGATGCTCACACAAGCACCAAGGGGAACGAAGGACGTAACCCCAGAAGTCAGCGCGCTTTGGCAGTATGTAGAGGCGCAAATGCGCGACGCGTGCGCCAAGGCCGGGTACCGGGAGGTGCGCACGCCCACTTTTGAGCACACCGAGCTGTTTGTGCGGGGCGTGGGCGACACCACCGACGTGGTGCAGAAAGAGATGTACACCTTTCTGGACAAGGGAGACCGGTCGGTGACCCTTAAACCCGAGGGTACCGCCGGAGTGGTGCGTATGCTCATCGAGAACCGGCTGTACGCCGAGGCCCAGCCCATGAAGCTGTACTATCTCAACTCGCCCATATTTCGTTATGAGAAGCCACAGAGCGGGCGCTTCCGTGAGCATCATCAGTTTGGCGTGGAAGCTTTTGGTGCGGCTGGGGCTACGGTGGATGCCGAGCAGATCGCTTTGGCTTGGGATTTGCTGCAAGGTTTGGGGATCAAGGATTTGCGGCTGAACGTCAACAGCATCGGTTGCCCCGGTTGCCGCCCGGAGTATCATGATCGGCTGCGTGCCTTCTTGGCCCAGCGGTTGGAGAGCTTGTGCGGCACCTGCAAGGAGCGGTTCGACCGAAACCCTATGCGCATACTGGACTGCAAATCCCCGGAGTGCCAACGTTTGATCACGGGCACACCCAGCGTGTTGGATTGCCTGTGCGGGGAGTGCGAGGCCCATTTTGCTGCGTTGCAGGAAACGCTGGGGTTGTTTGGGTTGCCTTTCCAGGTCGATCCCGGCATTGTGCGTGGGCTGGATTATTACACAAAAACCGTGTTTGAGATACTCACCGACATTGGGGGAGGTTCCCTGGCCATCACCGGAGGAGGCCGGTACGATCTTTTGGTGGAGCAGTTGGGTGGGCCAACCTTGCCCGGCGTGGGGTTTGGCATGGGCATGGAGCGGGTGCTGATGGTGATGGAGGCCCAGGGCGTCGCGCCGCCTGTCCAAGGGCTCATAGATGTGTTTGTGTGCGCCCAAACCCCGGCGGCAAGGCAACCGGCCATGGTGCTGGCGATGGCCCTGCGCCGCGCCGGAATCCGTGCGGATGCCGATCATATGGCGCGCAGCCTTAAGGCACAGTTTAAGTATGCCGACAAGTGCGCCGCCCGGACGGTGGCGGTGCTGGGGGAAGAGGAGTTGCGCGAAGGCTGCGTTACGCTGCGTGATATGGCCACGCGGGTTGAGAGTCGTGTACCATTGGATGGAGCGGTAGAAGCATTAAAACAATGTGGGGGATGATGGGATGGCTACAGTTTTGACCGGATGGAAGCGCACGCATATGTGCGGCGTGATCACAGAAAAAATGATCGGAAGCGAAGTCTGCCTCATGGGCTGGGTGCAGCGGGAACGTAATTTGGGGAGTTTGGTATTTGTAGACCTGCGCGACCGCGAGGGTGTGGTGCAGGTGGTGTTTAACCAAGAGATCAATGATGCCGGGACGTTTGCGGTGGGCGCAGGACTCTCTAGGGAGTTTGTGCTGGCGGTGCGTGGCACGGTGGCGGCCCGCTCCGGCGCGATCAACGACAAGCTGCCCACCGGCCGGATCGAAGTAAACGTGGCCGAGGCGCGCCTGATCAACCGTGCCGAAACGCCGCCCATCTACATCGAAGACGGAGCCGACGAGGCCGAGGCGGTGCGCCTGAAGTATCGTTATTTGGATCTGCGCCGCCCCTCTATGCAGCGCACGATGCGCATGCGGGCGCGGGTGCTTTCCGCCATCCGCCGGCACATGGAGGAGCAAGGTTTTGTGGACGTGGAGACGCCCATCCTCACCAAATCCACACCCGAGGGCGCGCGGGACTTTTTGGTGCCTAGCCGCATCCATCCGGGTGGGTTTTACGCGCTGCCCCAGTCGCCTCAAATATACAAGCAGTTGCTGATGCTGGCGGGTTTTGATAAATACTACCAGGTGGCGCGCTGCTTCCGCGACGAGGACAACCGGGCCGACCGCCAGCCCGAGTTTACCCAGGTGGACTTGGAGATGTCTTTTGTGGAGCCCGAGGATGTGCAGCGTGTGGTGGAGGGGACCTTTGCCCAGGTGTTCCAGGATGTGCTGGGTGTAGACATCCCGCTGCCGCTGCCCTGCATCACCTGGCGCGATGCCATGGATCAATATGGGTCTGACAAGCCGGATACCCGGTTTGACATGCGGATCGTATGTGTGGATGGGGAAGCCAAGGGCTGCGGGTTTAAGGTGTTTGAAGATACCTTGGCCGCGGGCGGCACGGTGCGGGGCATCCGGGCGGTGGGCGCGGCGGGTTCGCTGCCCCGCAAGGAAATCGACGCCCTGGGTGAGTTTGTTAAAACCTACCGGGCAAGGGGGTTGGCCTGGGCGCTGCTGGATGCCGATGGATCGGTGCGCAGCTCTTTTGCCAAGAACCTAGCCCCCGAGCGGTTTGCCGCCCTGTGCGAACGGATGGAGGCCAAACCCGGCGATGCCCTGTTTTTTATCGCCGATTCGCCAACGGTGGCGCTTACCGCCCTGGGGCAGCTGCGTTTGCGCTTGGGCCGCCAGTTGGGGTTGATTGATACAAATCGATATGACCTGCTTTGGATCACCGAGTTCCCCCTGCTGGAGTGGAACGAGGAGGCCCAGCGTTATCATGCCATGCATCATCCCTTCACCAGCCCCATGGCCGAGGATTTGGAGCGGATGGAGACCGTGCCGGGTTCGGTGCGTGCCAACGCTTACGATTTGGTGCTCAACGGTGTGGAGATGGGCTCCGGATCCATCCGTATTCACGATAGTGTATTGCAGGAGCGTATGTTTGCCCTGCTGGGTTTCACCCATGAGCAGGCTTGGAGCCGCTTTGGCTTTTTGCTGGAGGCCTTTCAATACGGCACGCCGCCCCATGGCGGGTTCGCCTATGGGGTGGATCGATTGGTGATGGTGCTGGCCGGGCGGGACAACCTGCGGGAAGTACTGGCCTTCCCCAAAGTGCAAAACGCCTCCTGCCTGATGATGGAGACCCCTTCCACGGTGGCTGAGGACCAGTTGGAGATGCTTAAGATTAAGCTGGATGTGGAGGAGGCATAAACATGCTTCGCACCGGAACCGTGGTGGCTTGCGAAAACGGACAGCTCACCGTGCTGTTTGAGCGCCCCGATGCCTGCCAAAAGTGCGGGGCCTGCGGTGGTGGGCGGCACGGCCATCGCATCATCCTGGCGGATTCGTTAGGCGGGGCATCGGTGGGCGATAAGGTGTCTGTAGATATGCCGGAGGCGCGGCTGGTGTCCGCGTCGGCCTTGGCGTACTTGATCCCCCTGGCCGGTTTGCTGATGGGCCTGATATGGGGCGCGGGGCAGGCGGAGCGGGTCGCGCCCGGTATGTCATCTGATCTATTTACCGCGTTGTGCGCTTTGGCTGGCCTGGCCATTTCGCTGCCTGTGCTGATGCTGGCCGACCGGTCGATCCGGGGCAAGGTGCGCTGGATGCCGCAAATTGTGGAAAATCATGGGCAGGATAAAAAGACAATTTCGTAGAAACTGTAGTAAAATCAAGACGAACCTTCGCGTGCGGAGGAGAACGGAGGAAACCCATGGCCAATCCCATCGTATTGGAGTTTACCGAAGAGAATTTTGAGGCCGAGGCGCTGGGATCCGCGCTGCCGGTGCTGATTGACTTTTGGGCGCCCTGGTGTGGCCCCTGCCGGATGGTTGCACCCCATGTGGAGGCCGTGGCCGAAACGATGCAGGGGAAAGCCGTGGTGGGCAAGGTAAATGTGGACGACTACCCCAAGCTGGCGGAGCGTTATGGTGTGATGAGCATACCGACCCTGGTGGTGGTGAAGGGCGGCGAAATGGTTGCCCGAGAGGTGGGCGCTCGCGCCCAGGCGGGCATCGAGGAGATGTTGGCGCCCCACTTGGGATAGAAGCTGCTTGCCCGTCATTGCGAGCGCAGCGAAGCAATCCAGTAGGCGCTTTCTGGATTGCTTCGCTATGCTCGCAATGACGGTTTTTGCATGTTCTTACACAAACTCCCCGCCTGGGCGGCGAGGAGTCTGTTGTTGATTTGTTTTATCGCCGGGTCCACTCACGGTCGCGCATGTGTTCTTCGCGCATGCGCTCCATCCGCGCGTGTTGGTTGCGCCAGGGGTCGTCTTCCATGGGATCGTCCTGCATGGGGTCGTTTTGCATGGCTTGTGTGCTGTTGTTGCCCTTGCATTCGCAACAGTTGCAGCAGTCACAGCAATCGCAACGGTTGGTGGAGGGAGTTGCGCTCATCGGATTGTCCCACATGGGGTTGTCTTGTGTAGAAGGGGCTTGCGTGCTGCTGTTGAGGTTGCAGCTGCAGCAGCCGCAACAGTCACAGCGGTCAGTGGGGAGATCGGTTTGCGGGGGATCCATATACTCATGAGCGAAATGCTCATGGCCTTCGCGCAGGGGCTCAAAACGCCGGCGGCCATCGTGCCTCCGGTTCTCAAAGGATTGCATATTCATTTTTTATGAAGCACCTTTCTGCCAACATACCCGATTCCGGGCTGGTTTTATTGTATGCTGTATTTGGCGAAAGGGATACTGATGCTGCTTTTTTTCATTATGGATCAACAAGAATCTCAATTATTTCTCCCGTATGGGCATCAAATTCAACAAGATATCGGGCGCCCATTTCTGGAACTGCCACATTGTCATAACTCGAGTAGGAAACTATCCAAATGTGTTTATCAGGGTCTCGATAATCATAGTGAAGAATATAGAATTCACTTTCAAACAACGCTCTATTATCTTCAGCAATATACCCTAAGTCCATAAGCACATGCATGGCCAGCTCTTTTGCTTCCCGCGCATCATAGTTGCAGTCATGGCATCGCTCAATCGCTCTATTAGCTGGTGGAAGGGCCTCAACAGGCGGTTTAAAGACATTACGCTCCTCCTCTGTCCAATTAGCTTCATCTTTACCTTTCGCCTTTTCCACAGCTCTTCGCAGTGTATTGATCCATATAGGATGTTCGTAATTCGAAAAAGTGTAAAGACTATCCCATAAAGTATCAATATCGGAAATACTATCTGCAAAGGATACAAGACCATCTATATCACTAAACTGCGCATGGACATAATACTCATATATACCTAGAGCAATAAATGATGATTCATTGACAGAGACAACCCTTGAGGTATCATTGAGGTTCGCGCCTAAATAGATAAGATTAATGGTTGATTGGCCGCTCATGTTTACAAGCCAGTGATTCTGAAATGG
>WQXF01000156.1 GCA_009784985.1 Clostridia bacterium
GAGAACCGCTGTCCTGCCTGGACAGCGCAAACCGCAGGGACTCCTCCTCAGTCTACGGGAGGTCTTGCGAGGGTATCGTTAGCGCCTGTACGGATCATCGCGGTCGTGCGTGCCACGGCACGATTTGCAGATACGTGGATCGCTCCGGCTTGCGCCATCACCGCGCCGTTCCGCATTCGCTTACTAGTTTCCCAGTAGTACAGGGTGTATACCTGATATATGGACTATTCACTTTTCAAGGAACGTATATGGGAATTTTAGGAGGCGATTTTTTACCCTCCCACTTGTTAGCCTCGAGAAAGCCAAAAGTTAACCCCCCCATTTGCACATTTAACCGAATGTTGTCACTTTTGATACGGTAAAGAAATAAACGCAGCAAATTCGCATTTGATCGAAGCACTTTCCTAATGAATTTTGCTTTTTCTTCCATCTGTGCTTGCTGTTGCTTTTAACAGATTTCTTTCATTGTTACTTTTAGTTCACGCATACTGATCATGGTAAATTATACTTGAAAAAAATATGTATAATCCTTATCATACAGGAAATAAGAAATGGCCCTAATTGGTATTCCTGTTATTCCGAGAAGGGATTCGCCATGATTTACGACTTCACAAGCCGTGAGCGCGAATTGGGATACGTGGTGTTTGCCTTGACGTTCAAACGAAAACGCATGACCGAGCGTGTCGTCATCAGCAGGCCAAACGATGTGCAGAGGCGCTTAAAAAGCAAAGCGGGTGGGTTTGCTGTGATGCAACCCGTCCGCTTGGAAGCCTGCTATTGACTTTTGAGGGCGACAAAGCCGGTGTATGGAACAGGAATGGCGTTATTTTGCGCGGCAGTTACGGTAAGATATTCCCCTCACGTCTTTGCCGCCATATCGAGGGGTGTAATCAATAGTGCGATATCCCCTCACATCATAGAAAGTATCTATCTTCCGATAAATCTCCTGGTCTCTATGAAGGGGATCATCCATGTGATGGAACAATAATCAAAAAATCTTTTTAGAACGTCTTTAGCGCCTTATGGGAAATAGAACACATAGCGGTATCGCTGCTTATCGACCCAGTGAATCTTCTTAGCGTTCAATGTGGGCAAGAATGGAATTATACCCCTAAAAGCGACAAAATGGCATGGCAAAATGTCCACGGGCGCAAATTTTGTGAAATTTTTCGCAAATTTATTATCCCCAAGCAGTTTCCTGGGGATGAATCCCATGGGATAATACGTCTATATTAGCGGTCAGGTTTTAGGCAAATATTCTCAAATATACCTACGCGCACATTTTTTTCATTTTATTACAGGAGGATGGCATACATGATGAAGCGGTTTGTATCGATGGCAATGGCTTTTCTTATGGCTTGGAGCGGAGGCTTGCTGCAGCTGGCGGAGGCGTACGCGGCATCTCAGCCTGTGATCATCGAGGAAACAGAGGACTATACCATCTGGCAGAACGCGGATGGAACGCAAACCATACGTTGGTTGTGCACAGTGGAGATACCGGCTGATCCCACGCAACCGGAAGAGTGGGTGGAGCAAGGCGATAGCTGGAGCAATGAGGGTGCAGTGGCGCGCACAACGCTCCGCAAGAATTATGTTAAAAACGAAACGTTGGTGACGATGAGCAAAGACGGTGCCAGCGTTTCGTTTGCGCCAATACAGATTGAAGAAGATTTGGAACAGCCTCAAACAGAGGTTGCGCCAAGCCAGCAATTGAGCGAAAATCAAACCGTCTCGAACGTGCTGCGCATCGGGGCGGCGGGCAGGCGTAGGCCCACGCGTATCGAAGGAAGGATTCGGCGGGGAGGCCTGCAATCCCGCGAAGCTGCCCCGGCGGTGTACGAAGGGCTGTTTGACGAGCATACCGACGTGCATTTGACTGCCTTAAGCGGCGGCATAAAAGAAGACATTGTGGTCAACGCGTATACCGGCAACCATGTGTACGCGTTCCGCATGACCCTTGAAGGCCTGTCCGCGCAGCAAAAAGGACAAATCATCTATTTGGCAAACGGCGAAGGAACCATAGTAGCCCAAATCGACGCGCCTTATATGTTCGACGCTTCCGGCGCGTATAGCGAGGATATAGCGGTGTCTTTGGTGCAAGAGGGCGGCGTATACCGCCTGACCTACGTACCATCGGATGCCTGGATGAAAAATGCTGTTTACCCGGTAACCATCGATCCGTCGGGTAATTACCTTAACGACTTGGCAACGGGCATCGGTGACGTATACGTGTCAAGCGGACAACCGAACCATCGTTATGATCACATGGTTCCGTCCGGTTCGGCACAGTTGGATTACAGCCTGGAAGGCAACAACCTCATGGTGGGCAACAGGAGCGGCAGCAATTACTATGCATACATTTGGCCAACATTGCGGGGGACATTTGACGCAAATTCATCTCCTTTTCCAAACGCGTCCAATATCTTGATCCGCAGTGCGTCGTGGAATTTTCAAATGCACGACGGCACGTCCAGCAATCAAAGGTTCAACGCGCATCTCATTACCAGATCATGGGACGTGACTAATCTTACTTACAACAATCGCCCTACTGAAACCAGTAAGGTGTACGCCTCCGGTACGATTGGTTCGGGTTGGAACCGTTTTGATATGACCGAGTTGTTTGGCGCTTGGTTCGACACACTGGGTGGCCAGATGCAAAACTTTGGTTTTGTATTAAAAGCTGCAGAGGGCCGCGCGAATGATTACCGCCGCCTCTACTCCGCCGACATCCGACCGCGTACCATGCGCATGTATTTTGAGGCTACTTATTACACTGATCCCGCCAGGCCTAATGTTACCATAACGGCGGGAGACTATGGCGTCAATTCGGAAAGCGGCTTTGTGAATCTTTCGTGGAACGCGGTGACCGGGGCAGACGGCTATGTTTTAGGGATACACAACGGGCAGGCATATGATTATAGGTATATTGGCAATGTAACCTCCTATACGACCCAGGGCAAGGGGTTGTGGCCCACGACAGCGCAGATGGCCGCCGGGCAAAACGGCATCCGTTGGGACGGTACAGGAAGGGAACTGCCCAATGTTCCGCGCGTAACCTCTACGGATTTGAACTACTATTTCCGTGTGATACCAACCAACCGGTTCGGCCAGGCCTCCAGCAGCGCAAGCGCCGCAGACAGGAGCATCGTGCTGCCCGATACTACGCCGCCCAACCAGCCAGCTACGGTTACCGTGAACCCCGCCACATGGAGCAACGCGGCCACGATGGCTGTTACCTGGTCGGGCGTAACGGATTTGCCCGTCAATACAGGAAATTTGGGCACGGGGCGCATTCAGTATGTCATCGATCCATCGCCCTTGCTTACCGACCCCAAGGATTGGCCTTGGGTTAACACCACAAGCAATCTGCCCAACGGCTCCTTTACTTTTTCGACAGATGGTTTACTAGACGGTACACATACGATCTATGTCCGTGGCATGGACGCGCGTGGGAACTATGGCGCGCCCGGAGGCGCCGAGTTCAAGGTAGACAAAACACCACCCACCGCGCCTATTGTGTCGGTTGATCCGGCTCCGCCTGTATGGACAAACGCAAACACAGCTTCATTGACGTGGAGCGGCATTGAGGATTTGGATGCGAACCTGCCGCTTGCGCGGGTGGAATGCAGGTTTGGAACGGGCACTTGGATCAATACCGGACAAACTGGTCAATCATACAGCGGATACCCGCTGGACATCAGCCAGCTTGACGGCCCCCAGACTGTGTCGGTGCGCGGCGTGGATCGGGCGGGCAACGATGGTTTGCCAGGCACAGCAACGGTTAATGTGGATCGCAGCCCGCCGATCTTTGACACCGCTGGCATCACGCCAAGCTTTTGGACGGCACTGAACGAAGTAGAGTTTGCCTGGCAAGGCGCGACAGACACGTACAGCGGCCTAGATACCCTTGCCTATGCCATCAATAATGAAAACGAAGTGGCCCTGGCTGCAACCGAAGACGGAACAGCAACCATCAACATAGCACACCTGGCCGATGGCCAGCACACGCTGCACTTCCTGCTAACAGACAAGGTGGGGAACGAACATGGCGAAGAGATCACCATCTATGTGGATCGCACCGATCCGGTCATCGCGCTTCTGGCGCCGGATGACGGGGAATGGATTTCCGGCATCACGGAGGTATGGGGCAGCATAAGCGACCTATCCATCAAAACATGGACGCTGACGGTGACCGGCGAGGACGGTGTTGACCGGCAGATTTCTTCTGGCACGGACAACCGGGTGCCTCAAATTCTGGGACGGCTGAACGCCGGTCTGTTTGCCGACGGCGAACAAGTGCGGCTGACACTGTATGCCGAGGATCACGCAGGCAATCATAGCACGGTAACGGGCGTATACCTGGTGGTGGACAAAAGCGTAAAACCCATCGTGAGCAACATTGAGATCACGACGCCCACATCCGGGCAAGCCCTGACCACCGCCAAGGCGGAGGGCTCGTATGATATCCAATATGCTGAGCCTGAAAGCGAAACTTTTATCTATGTGGATGGGAAGTACGTACACGACGCACGGGCCGGGCAATTGTTCGACCTGTATCCGATATTGTATCAGGAAAACGCGCTGCACACGGTAACGGCGGTTTCGCTGGACACGGTTGGTGGCGTGCATTTTAGCCAGGGACTGGGTGCGTACAGCCTGCTGAGCGACGCCTTTGCCGATAACAGCCTGCTGGCGGATTACACCGGCGTAAGCTTTTCGGATTCCGGAGATGGCGCACTGGGCGCGGGAAGCCTGACCTCCATCACTGCGACGAGTCCCAAGCCGCTGGTGGCGTTCCGACTGCATGCCGCCGAGCAGGGAAGCATCAGCTATGAGTACCAGACTGAGGGCGGAACCTGGACGTCCGTTGATCCGGGGAAATATGTGGTCTTTAAAACGCCGGTGTACTCGCTGCAAACTCGGGCGGTGTTGGCAAGCGGCGCGGTGCTCCACGGTTGGGAGATCGAAGGCGTGGTGGAACTCAACCCTGTTCGCTTCATCTCTCAATTAGAAAAAAAGGCCGAGGCGCTGCGCATTGTAGAAAGCCAAGTAAATCGTGCGCTGCCTGTGCTGACCACCACGCCTGCCCCGCAGCTTGTGGCTCAAGTTCAGTTCGTGAATGGGGAGCAAGAGAAAGACGATTTTGTTTTAGACGCATTGCGCACGCAGGAAGGCGGCCGCCTGCCGGTTGCCCTGCTGGGTGAAGATGCGCAAGGAACCCTGTACGCAGCCGAATCGCCCGCCTCCGCAACCCTGCTGCGGGAGGTGCTGCCCGCACCTCAATCCGAGGAAATCCGCACACTAACAAGCACGGGAGACCTCTATGCCCTGCGCTTGGTGCCGTGGAGCGATGGCGCGGCCCCTGCCTATACCTATTCCGTGGACAATGGAGCAACTTGGGCAGCGCTGCTGCCGGATGCGTACACCGTGCTTTCGAAGGCATCGAAGGAAGTACAGATCAAGGCGACCATGCCGGTTGGCAGTGTGCTGAAAGCCTGGCATATCGAGGGTGTAACCGCCACGCCCAAGAACATAACTGTACGGATTCTGCAAGCGCCGCAGAATGTGATCGCCGCTGACTACGGCGCATACCCGCCAGCCCAGCAAAAAACAGTGATAAGCTGGACCGACCCCAACACCGCCGATCCCACGCTGGGCAACGCCAATGTGACGGTGGTGCTCAAAAACGGCATATA
>WQXF01000157.1 GCA_009784985.1 Clostridia bacterium
ATACGTTAAAACCCGGTGCAAAGCCGATGCGCACCGCGTCAATGATCGCCAAATTCCGGATGGACAGTTCTACAAGCAAAACAATTCACCCTATTTTAACATTAATCGAAAGCGCTCCATCACGCCTTCTACCTCTTCCACCGACCGCACCGCCACAAAGATGGTGTTGTCCCCGGCCAGGGTGCCCACCACCGGTGACCAGCGCAGGCTGTCGATGGCTTCGGCGGCAGCGTTGGCGCTGCCCGTTAGCGTTTTAATCACAATCAGGTTGTTGGCATGGTTCATGCTGAGCACCGATTCGCTAAAGATACGGATCAGGCGCTCGGTCATGCCCTTTTCGGCCTTGTCTAAGGTGGCGTATTTGTAGCCGCCCTTTTCGGAAAGCACCTTCAGCAGGTGGAGCTCCTTGATGTCCCGGGATACCGTGGCCTGGGTTACGACAATGCCACGATCCTTGAGCATCTCGGCCAGTTCTTCTTGGGTTTCCACATCCTGCTTTTCGATGATCTCCAGAATAGCGGCGTGCCGAATGGACTTCATGCGATTCCCCCTTATTGCGTATTTAGATGCTCCATTCGGAGAGTTTTGTGCGCAACAACGTAAAAAAGCTTCGATCCCGCAGACGGATAAACCGCGCCTTTTGGCTAGTGGGCACCACCGACACATGGGCGCCCTGAGCCAATCGGGCCGGGGAATGGCCATCGGTGGTAAGCAGCGCGGCTTGAGCGCCCGGCACGGCCCGCAGGTGGACGCGCAACTCATGATCGGTTGAAAACACCATGGGTCGCGCGTGCAACGAGTGGGGGCAAATGGGCGAAAGCACCACACAGGCCACATCGGGGGCCACAATGGGCCCGCCCGCCGAGAGCGAATAGGCGGTGGAGCCGGTGGGGGTAGATACGATCAGGCCGTCGGCGATGTAATGGTCGATCAGCGTACCATCCAAATAAGCGTCCAGGGCCAGCACGCCCCCTGTGGCGTCCCGAGCGATCACCACATCGTTAAGTGCGATGCCCTTGGGCTGCCCCTGAACCGAAACCGAAAGCAACATCCGCTCTTCTAGAAAATAATCGCCCTGTGCCAGCGCCTGCATCGCTTGCGCCAGCGCATCGGCTTGGCCATCTACCTCTGACAAAAAGCCCATCCTGCCTAAGTTCACGCCTAACAATGGGATACCGGCCCCCACGGCATGGGGCATGGACCGCAGCAGGGTGCCGTCGCCGCCCAGTACTACCAGCGCATCGGGAGCGTCCGGCGCACCTATGGCAGAACCAGGCGGTTCGCCCAACGCGCTGTGGAGCCAGGGCTCCAACGCTACGGTGAGCCCCGCGTTGGCGCAGGCATCCAGCAGCAACCGGGCCACGGGCAGCACATCCGGTTTTTGAGAATTGGCGTGAACTTCAAGATGGTGTAAGCGCATGTGTATAGTTTAACATGAAATGAATAATCATTCAAGTATGCATTTTCGCAGAATCCCTCCACCGCTCACGCGGTCCCCCTCCCTTTAACAAGGGAGGTTGGGGCTACACATGTAAATTGGCCGTTCTTGCTCTCCCCCCCTTGTTAAAGGGGGGAGGGCCACCGCAGTGGCGGGGGGATTCTTATGCATTTTCGCCCCATCAAAAACAAATCGCCTCATAAGCAAGGCCTTGGGCCTCCGCCACCGCCTGGTTGGTGAGTTTTCCCCTATACACATTCAGCCCTTTATGCAGCGCGAGATTCTCGCGCATAGCTCTTTCAAAACCCTTGTTGGCGATTTGCAGGGCATAGGGCATGGTGGCATTGGACAGGGCCGACGTGGATGTCCTGGGCACCGCACCCGGCATATTGGGCACGGAATAGTGCACGATACCATGCTTTACATAGTACGGATTTTGATGATTGGTGAGTTTGTCGATGGTCTCAATAGAGCCGCCCTGGTCGATGGCCACATCCACCAACACAGAACCCGGGCGCATCTTTTTCACCATCTCTTCGGAAACGATCTTGGGCGCCCTACCCCCCGGCACCAGCACAGCACCCACCACCAGATCAGCGTCTATCACGGATTTTTCCACATTGTAGCTGTTGGAAATTAACGTGATCACGCGGCTGGACAGCACATCGTGGATGTAGGACAAGCGCTCGATGGAGATGTCCAGTATCGTAACCCGCGCGCCCAAGCCCACCGCCATCTGGGCGGCGTTGATGCCCACATTGCCGCCCCCAATGATTACCACATGGCCCGGGGCCACACCGGGCACGCCGCCCAGCAAAATGCCGCCGCCATCGTTGGATTTTTGCAGCAGGTAGGCTCCGACTTGCACCGACATGCGCCCGGCGATCTCGCTCATAGGCACCAGCAGGGGCAAGGAACCGTTGTCTTGCTGCACAGTTTCGTAGGCAATGCCTATTACCTTGGCGTCCAGCAGCGCTTTTGTTTGCTCCACGTCAGGAGCCAGGTGCAGATAGGTAAACAGAATCTGCCCTTCGCGCAGCAAGGGGTATTCGGGCGCAAGGGGTTCCTTGACTTTATAGATCAGCTCGGCGGCGGCATACACCTCTTGAGGGGTGTTTGCAATCCGTGCGCCCGCCTTCACGTACTCCTCGTTGGCAAAACCGCTGCCTAGACCTGCATTGTTTTCGATGTACACGGTATGCCCGGCATCAACAAAGGCTTTTACGCCCGCGGGCAAAATAGCTACCCGATTCTCAAACGCTTTGATCTCCTTTGGCACTCCAATAATCATTTGGTTCATCCCTTTCTAACTGGGTTGCCGTTACTATACAACAAACAGAATTACAAAATCAATACAAAAGTCCCGGCGGTGATCAGCAATCCGCCAATAATGGTCTTGGCGTTCATGGCATCACCCAATATCCAAAAGGCCAACACCATGCTGATCACCACGCTGAATTTGTCGATGGGGATCACCCTGGAAGCGTCGCCCATTTGCAGCGCCCTAAAGTAAAACAGCCATGATATGCCGGTGGCGCAGCCCGAAAGAATCAAAAACAGCCAGCTTCTTGGGGTGATGTTAGCAATGTCCTGTTGTTTTCCGGTAAAAAACACGATGGCCCACGCCATCACCAGCACAACAGCTGTGCGGATGGCAGTGGCCAGGTTCGCATTGATATTTTCCAGCCCCAATTTGGCCAATATGGATGTAAGCGCCGCAAAAACCGCGGCCAGCAAAGCGTATACAGCCCACACGTGAGACACATCCCCTTTCCATTGCAATTTAAGTATAATCCCGAATGGGATGGAGCGCAACACAAAAACGCCGCCCCTTCTCATAACAGAAGGAGCGGCGTCTCATTAGGGTTGATTCGGGTGCTGCGCTAAGTAAATTTAAACCACCGGTTTACCAATCATCTTCAACAAGGACCATGCCCTCCTCGATCTCGTCACCAAAGCCAATCTCGTCAAAGGATAGCTCCATCTCGTCTTCGCCCAGCAGCGGCACATCGCTGATGTACGCGTAAGGCAGAGCCAAACTCCAGCCCGCACTGGTGATGGGGTTGTATCCCCATAAATCCGGGCGATAGAAGTCAAAATAGATGTTGGAGTACAGCGGTACCATGGGCGCCATCTCAATAAACCGTTCCTGGAACCGCAACCACTTCTCGGCATACGCGCGCATATCCATGCTCTGGGTGTTGCGCATATCCAGGGCCAGCAGCATCAGTTGCTCGTCTTGCAGGCCGGTGGTGTTTAGCATCCCCTGGTACAAGGGCGAGGTGTGGAAGTAATAATACGGATCGAACAGATAGTTGAAGTTGGTGCCCATAAAGAACACATCGTAGGTACGTTCTACCTGCCGATAGTAGTGCCTAAGCAAATCCGGGAAGGACAGTTCGGTAATTTCCACGCCGATTCCCAGCAAGGGCAGCGTCTTTTCCAGCTCGCCGCGCACCGCGGGGCCCATGGTCATCTCTTCCGCCATAGCCACATGCAGCTTCAGCGGCTGCAATTGCCCGGTTTCAAGCAGCCGGTAACGTATGGTATCGCGCTCGGCGCTAAACCGCTCGCCCGCCTCATTCAGCGTCCATCCGTCGCCTTCCAACAGGGCGATGGCGCCTTCCACGTCCACTTCCATGCGCATCTGGTCCAGGATTTCGGGAATGGACAGAATCTCGCCGTCGGGGATGCTGGCATCGCTTGCAAAGAAATCATCATCGTCGTCGTCCATCAAGATGCCGCCGCCGTCGGAGTAACCTACCATCCACTGGCCCAGGCCATAATAGCCCTCAACCCGCGTGGCCGACATGGTTTGCGGCGATGCCTCGATGATCGCGTCCTTGTCGACGGCCCTCATCAGGGCTTGGCGCACCGCCAGGGAACTTGCCGGATCTTTCTCACACGCAAAGGACAGGAATCCCAAGCCGCTGCGCGGATACGATGCCATCCTGATCTCTTCGGCATCCACCATGTCCATGCCTGGGTATACCACTTCGTCGTCCATGACCTTGTTCATCAACCCGATTTCGCCGGACGTCAACAGCTCCAGCGCATCTTCTTCGGACACCAGCCGCATTTCCAGCCGCTCGATGCGTGGCTTTTGCCCCAGGGCGTTGCCCTTAAAGTTCAGGTTGATCAGGAAGGAAACCGCGCTGCTCTCCCCATCGTAACTCTCCAGGGTATACGGCCCGCTGACCACCTGAGGATTGCGTACGTATCCGGTCTCCGGATTGAGCATGGTCTCTTGCAGTAGCTCCGCGGTAAACTCACCGTAGATGTAGGATCCCTCGCCATCGTCGCGGATCTCGCAGCCAGGCGCGATCACGGCGATGGGGAAGGGCGATACCTGCAGCATGGCCACGCCGTAGAAATACGGCAAGAAGCCGCCCGGGATGATGAGCTGGAACTCGGTATCCGACAGCAACCGCACGCCAGCAAGGGCTTCCGCCTCGCCGCTCTGGTATGCGTCGAATCCCTTTAGATGGCCCAATCCCTGGGGCGTGCCGCCGATCTCGGCGATCTGCGGAGCGCAGCTTAACAGCAGGGCGAACACATAGTCCGCCGCCGTTACGGCACTCCCGTCGCTGTACAGCAGATCGTCGTAAATTTCCAACGTATACATGTTTTCGCCGCCCACCATGTCGTGGACTACGCTTTTAACCACAACGCTGTTAAACTGCATGCTGCCAAACCGCGTCCACGACACGGTTTCGTAGCTATGCAGCAACGCGCGCACGTCCATGTCCGCGGTGTTTGTGCCCCACATGTCCGTGGCAAAGTCTCCGCTCATCCGGGTGGTGGTGCCTATGATCAGCTCGGTTCCTTCTTGCACTCCGATCGGATCTTCCAACACCAGCGCCTCAATCTCCGGCATCCATCCCGCCAGCGACGTCTGTTCGTCTGCCGCCAATGTCGGCGCTGTACCCAGCGCTCCTACGAGCATCAGCGCGCCCATCGTCCAAGCAATTACCTTACGCATCTTTGCACCCCTTTTGATTGTTGTTTGAATCACTGTATCTACATTATACCACATTTTACGGTGGGAGGCGAAGTTTTTCCTTCGCCTCCCTCCCGTTTTAGGAGGTTTTTTGTGGGAACCTGCGCGCCCCGGTTTACTTAGGACAGTCCCCCACATTCCTGCTACAAGCCCCGGCATTGGGCACACCCAAATCCATAATCGTCTCCAGCAGGGACCGGACCAAACCCTCGTCGTCCTCACCCGCATTCGAGCCCCTGCGATTAGGCACC
>WQXF01000158.1 GCA_009784985.1 Clostridia bacterium
ATAGGCCGGGTAACCGACATCGCGGGCACAACACTGCACGAAGCCTCCTTCCCCCTGGACAATACCAACAGAAACACCGCCTTGGCCAACACCTTTACCGCCATCGACACGCTGATCAAAATCGCCCCAAACGAGGTAAAGGCCATCGGCATAGGCGTGCCGGGCGCCGTGTTGCAAGACGGGCGGCTGATGGGCATCCCAAAGGTCCCCGTATGGGAAGGCCTAAACCTAGCCCAAGAGCTTCAGGCACGGTATACAGCGGGCATTTTTGTGGAAAACGACGTAAAGCTTTCGGCAGTGGGCTTTTACCACACCCATTTAAGCGATCAGTACGAAAACATCGTGTACATCTACGCGGGCAACGGTTTGGGCTCGGGCATCATCCTCAACAAGCGACTGTACCGTGGCTCCACCAATTTCTGTGGCGAGCTCGGCTTTATGGCTCCCCTTACCGGCGCCCCTCCCAAGCAGGATTACACGGGAACCGGCGGTTACCTGGAAACCCAGCTTAGCGAATACGTCAACATCTCCCAAGGGGAATTCTGGGCAAAAGATGTGCCAAAACACCGAAAGGTGCTGGCCAACATGCTGGGCGCGGCCGCCGCCAATCATGTGGCATTGCTCAATCCAAACGTGATCGTGTTTGGCGGGGAAGCCTTTGATAAGGCGCTGATCCACGAGATCCACGGGCAAATGGCCTATTACACACCCCAGGAGAGTATGCCGCTGATTTTGCACGACATTAGCGACGATACCGGCGTGGAAGGCCTGATCCTCACCTGCCGGGGATACATCACCACCCACATGCAGCTGGTGCAAAATGCGGGCGTTTGATTGTTTGATTGATTGAAGATATGTGGATAAAGGGAGGCAACGCCGATGCGGGAGTTTTTTCTAGCCGTGGATGGTGGCGGAAGCAAAACTGAGTTCTGCCTGTACGATTGCGCCACCGGCGAGGCGAGGCACTTCTATTCCGGCAGCACCAACTACAAAATCTCCGAAGAAGCGGACGCGGATCTGGAAGCCTTTGGCGAGGGTGTGATGCGCACCTTTATGGAAACCGGCGTTAAGATAGCCCAGATACGCGGCCTGGTGATGGGCATGGCGGGTGTGGATTCCCCAAAAGATTACGAGCACTACCTGCACATCGGCATGAGCATCGGCTTCCCAAAAGAGAGAATCCATGTGTGCAATGATTCGGAGCTGGCGTTTTATTCAAAGGGAGCACCGCCGGGGTTATGTATCATAGCCGGTACGGGCTCGGTATCTCTAGGCGTATCGGCCCAGCGGCAAATGGTCCGCTCGGGCGGATGGGGATCACCCATCAGCGACGAAGGCTCCGGCGGATGGATCGGTATCCGGATTTTGGGTAAGCTGCTGCGTTATTGCGACGGCTACGACAAACACCTGCCGGTTTTTGATGATTTACGCACTCATTTTGGCGCTTCTTCCTTTGAGGAGTTGCCCCACAATCTTTCACTGATCGGCATGCGAGAGATCGCCGGAGCTGCTCGGGTGGTGTTGGGGTGCGCCGACGCTGGCGATCCCTATTGCTTGGAGCTGGTGCACCAAGCCGCCTTCCTGGCGGCGGAAATGGGCTGCTCGGTGTATGCAAAGCTGGCGTTTGCCCGTGAACCCTCGGTGGACGTGGTGATGGCGGGCAGCCTGTTTAAGTCCCTATCCTTCCGCGAAAAATTCATGGAAGAAATTCAAACCATGGCTTCAGCTAAGAATCTGCGCTTCTGCGAGGCCGTTTCGAATCCGGTGCTGGGCGGAATCGCCCTTGCAAAAGCATTGTTTGCATAGCCCCACTTCCTCCGTTGCTATATTTTGATTCCCCGCTGCGCTTCGTAGAGGGGACAGGGCAAAAGCATTTGAAAATAATTTTTTCCAATTCATTGATTTTTGCACATCGCCGCTATTGAATCCCCCCGCCACTGCGGTGGCCCTCTCCTCAATTCGCCATTGTCGCGCTGTGGCGCTCTGTGGCTCATTGGCCTTCCGCGCGGTCTCATCGCGCCACTGGCGCGACGGCGCTCCGGCCCCCTTTGACAAGGGGGGCAAGGGATTTTTTCCAAGTTTTCGTTCTTAGCCCCTACCTCCCTTGTTAAAGGGAGGGGGACCGCCGCAGCGGTGGAGGGATTCTGCACGGCGCTTTGCCTAATGATGAGATTGTTGGAAGAATTTATTCTCAAATGCTGTTGCCCTGGTAGAGGGGATTTTCTTTGACTTGATAGCATGTATAAGGTAAAATACACAATAGGTTGCAGAAACCCCACAGAAAACTCATGATGGAGTGACCTCGTATGATAAAGCCGCCCAAATCTACAGTGGTTAGAAACGTCATAATCGGGAAACTGTTTAGCATGATTGGGTACTTGGTTGGCGTGCTGACGATACTTATGCTAATTATAGGATACAGTGTGGACGCTTTTGTCCCGCGCGCGGTTCTTGTCTTCTTTTTGCTTGTATTGGCGTTGTGCTTTTTTTGCATCGCAAAAGGCGCTCAGATTAAACGAAGGACAAATCGTTTTAGGCATTATGTATCACTGGTATCCTTACAAAATATGATCTCACTTGACGATATTGCCAACAGCACATCAAAGCCCGTGGATTTTATCAAAAAAGACCTGCAAAAAATGATCCGCAAGCGCTATTTTTCCAATGCGGTACTAGATTTAGCCACAAACAGAATCATTATCTGCCCCAGCACGCTGCCCGTGTCGCCCCTGGCGCGAACTTGGGCTGTTTCGCCACCGGAATATGAAGTATTTCAGTGTTTAGGTTGCGGAGCCAAAGGCAAGAAGCAAAAGGGGCTGGTGGGTTATTGCGATTTCTGCGGCTCACCCAACCAATAACAGTTGTGTCCCTATTCTTCACTTTTTGATACAAAATAATAAGGATCACCCGCCAACTTCTCCAGCACAATTTGCGCCAGGGCAGCTGCGTCGATTAGTGTAGAATCCGCCTCCCCCACCTTGCCGGTGCGGATGGCCGGATAGGGCAAAACATTCCGCACACGCTGATACTCCTGCTCCCAGCCCTTAAAATCATGGGTGATCATGTCTCGGAGCGTTTGGTTGTCGTCGTAATCCTCAATGATGTACCGGGTGCGCTCCTTGCTGAGGGTGTAGGGTGTTTTTGCAATCTCTTCAATGCCGTGCATAAACGTGTTTTTGCCCAACACGTCGCCCACAAAAAGCAGCTTGCCCCCATGGGCCTTGAGCAACATAAAGGGCGAGTGGGGCCCCACCGGCGTATCGTCCAGGGCATGTTGGGCCGTAAGCTCCTTGGCCATTTTGCCCAATGCGCACACCGAGTGGGTGGGATGCAGGCTTCGCACCACCCCCTTCATATGAAAGAAAGCGCGAGGCAGCAGGCCAATGCAGGGCTCGGACGTACGCACCGAAAAGAGGGGCTGCTGGGCGGATACATTCTCGTAGGTAAGCGCAGGCAGCAGCAGCGTGCCCTGCGGCCCCAGCACGGATAGGATGTCTTCTAGGAACGCCTCGGGGGGCATTTTTGTGCCCAGGGCCTTCATAGAGGAGTGCATGAGCACGATGTCGCCGGGCTCTAGGCCTAAATCACGCAGTTCAGATACAAACGATTCCGGCATATGGAAACACGCTCCTTTCGTATAGTATAACATAAGAAAACCTCCAAAAATCGCTTTTGATGCAGGTTTTTGAAGGCCTTTCAATTTGGCTAATACTGGTCTAAGAGCTTTACGGTCAAACGCGCCGAGGACAGATTGTTGTAAAAAGGGGTTGCGGGGGTGCTCACCGAAAGGGAGATTCTATCACCTGCCACAAAGTAGCTCATAAAACTATTCGAGAAATTTACATAGTCGTCTAAGCTTGTATTGGCCAAGGATGAAAACAACTCTCCACCGGGAATCTCCTCACCATTACGAAGGGCTTTGATCCATGGAAATACATGGTCTCCGCTGCTTTTGTTGATCCCAATCGAATAATTCACCTCATAAACACCCGGTATTGTGATAACGATATACGAAGCCATGATATCAGAGAAATCATAGTTCACGCCACGGTGGGGCATTTCCATGGGCATATCGATATTTTGCGGTCTGGCAGTAATGTGGCGACTGGATAACCCGTTGGAGTATATGCCCCCGTAAGCGGGCGTTTGGGCTTGGCCCGGGGGGCCTTGAGGCCCTTGGGGGCCTTGGGGGCCGGTCGCGCCTTGGGAGCATAGGAAGGAGGGGCAACAACAGGGGTTAATATGACCAAAAGACATAGTACATTCCTCCAATAGAATCTGTTTACCAGTTGATACTATGCCGCCATCCCCTTGATTGACATTTGTCCGCACCACCGATATACTAAAATCACAAAAGACGAGAGGCGGCGCGACTTTGGCGGATCCATTGATCTTTAACATCCAGAAATTCTCTATACACGACGGGGAGGGCATCCGCACCACCGTGTTCTTTAAGGGATGTCCGCTGCGTTGCGCCTGGTGCCACAACCCAGAAAGCCAGTCCTTTGAGGCCGAAGGCTGGGCATGCAAAACCTACGATGTAAACGAGCTCTGCGCTTTATTGGAGCGGGATCGCATCTTTTACGATGGCTCCGGCGGCGGCGTCACCCTCTCGGGAGGCGAGCCCCTGGCACAAGACCAAGCCTATGTATTGGCCCTGGCGGAGCGCCTGTGTCAGCGGGGCATCCGGGTAGCAATCGACACCTGCGGCCACGCGCCCTACGCCCATTTCCAGGCGCTGTTGCCCTATATTGACACCTTTCTTTACGATATCAAGCTGATTAACGATGATCTTCACCAGCGCTACACCGGCGTTTCGAATGGCCTGATTCTAGAAAACGCCCGGCGCTTAAGCGAAGACAGTGCGCGGATCAACCTGCGTGTGCCGGTGATTCCGGGGATGAACATGGGCAACGAGGAGATGGGCCGGATCATCGCCTTTGTACAACAAAACATGGACCCCCAGCAGATCAATCTAATGCCCTATCACCGGCTGGGGCAGGACAAAAACGCCCGGCTGGGCCGGGAAAACAGATTGCTTGACGAACCAACACCCGAAGAAATGCAAGCCATTTGTGATGCTTGGCGAGAAGTGGGTTTTGAAAGCGTTTATATCGGCGGTTGAAGCACTGTTTCGAAAGGATTGTTTTTATGAAAAAGATGAGCGAGCGCGTACGAATCCTGCGCGAAAGAAGCCTGGCAACCCAACCCCGCATCTGCCTGGAGCGGGCACGCATCGAAACCGAGGTGTACAAACGCTACGAGGGCACGGTGTCCATCCCCGAGCTGCGGGCCCTGGTGCTCTATCATTACATGGCCGAGCGCACCCTGGTGATCGAACCCGGCGAACTGATCGTGGGCGAAAAGGCATCTGGAATGCAAGCTGCGCCCACATTTCCGGAGTTATGCTGCCACACCCTTGAAGACATGCGCGTGATGAACGAGCGGGAGCTGGTTTCCTTTTCGGTTACCGAAAACGATCTGGCCCAGCAAGAAAAAACCATCTTGCCTCACTGGGAAAAACGCTCCATGCGCACCCGGCTGCTAGCAGCTATGACCGATGAATGGAAAGCCTGCTACGAAGCCGGGATGTTCACTGAGTTTATGGAGCAGCGTGGGCCGGGCCATACGGTGGG
>WQXF01000159.1 GCA_009784985.1 Clostridia bacterium
CATGGCGGAGGAATGCCTGCAAGAAGACGTAGCCGTGATTCTGGGGCCGGGGGTCAACATCAAGCGCAGCCCCCTATGCGGGCGGAATTTTGAGTATTTTAGCGAGGATCCGTTGCTGGCGGGCGAACTGGCCGCCGCCCTCATCAACGGCATCCAAGAGCGGGGCGTCGGCACCAGCTTAAAGCATTATGCCCTCAACAACCAGGAATCGCGGCGTATGGTGATCGATGTGATCGCCGATGATCGCACCATGCGCGAGATCTACTTAAAAGCCTTTGAAATCGCCGTGCGCAAATCACAACCCTGGACGGTGATGTGTTCTTATAATCGCATCAACGGCACATACGCAAGCGACAACCCCTGGTTGCTCACAGAAGTGCTGCGTGACGGCTGGGGTTTTGAGGGCCTGGTGGTCACGGACTGGGGCGCCATGAATGACCGGGTGGAGGCCGTGAAGGCCGGGCTGGACCTAGAAATGCCCGGCAACCGCGGAAACGACAAAAAGATTGTTGCGGCAGTACAAAGTGGCGCCTTAACAGAAGAAGCCGTTGACAAATTAGCGATACGGGTTGTTGACTTGATCCTAAAGGCCCAGGCTGCCCGGCAACCCGGGTATCGCTATGATGCGGAGCAGCATCATGCCCTCGCGCGGAAAGCAGCGGCGGAGAGCTGTGTTTTGCTCCAAAACAAAAACGATGTTTTGCCCCTCAAACCAGGCACAAAAGCCGCTGTAATCGGCGAGTTTGCCAAAACGCCTCGCTATCAAGGCACAGGAAGCAGCAAGATCAATCCGTCAAAGCTGGACAGCGCGTACGATGAGCTGGCAAAGTTGGGTGTTGAGGTAACTTACGCCCAAGGCTACAACGGGGTTGAGCCCAACGATGCCCTCATTGCCCAGGCGGTCGAATTGGCAAAGGGCACAGATGTGGCGATATTATTTGTTGGCCTGCCGGATGCATATGAAAGTGAAGGTTTCGACCGCACAACCATGGACATCCCCGCAAGCCACACACAGCTCATTTGTGCCGTAGCCCAGGCAAATCCAAATACGATTGTGGTATTGCACTTGGGGTCGCCTGTTGTAACGGATTGGGCAGAAAACGTAAAAGGATTGCTGGTGGCCTATTTGGGCGGGCAAGCGGTTGGCGGCGGCGTGGCCGATGTGCTTTGCGGCAAGGTTTGCCCCAGCGGCAAGCTGCCGGAAAGCTGGCCCCTGGCGCTGGTGGATAATCCCAGTTATTATCATTTTCCCGGCGGCAGTAAAACCGTTGAATACCGGGAGAGCCTGTTTGTGGGCTATCGGTATTACGATGCGGCCCAAAAGGCCGTTGCGTGGCCCTTTGGATATGGGCTGTCTTATACATCTTTTGCTTATAGTGATATAGTTGTGGATGAGCGAAAAATCTCTTTTGTGATCGAAAACACCGGCCCTGTAGAAGGTGCGGAGATCGCCCAAGTCTACATGGGTTTATCCGGCTCCTCGATCATCCGCCCCAAGAAGTGGCTGGTTGGGTTTGAGAAAGTACGCCTGGCCCCCGGTGAGCGCAAGACCGTGCATATTGATCTAAGCGACGAGGCATTCCAATACTTCAATGCGGCAACCGGCGGCTGGTGTGTGGAAGGCGGCGGGTATACGGTTTTTGTCGGCTCCAGCGCAAAGGATATGTTGTTGTCGGCAACCATTCAGGCATCCGGAGATGGGAAAGAGCCCCAATTGTCCACCCAAAGTAGGCTGGGTTACATAAACGTAACCGGCAATCAGTTTAGCCAGGCGGATTTCGCCGCGCTGTACGGCAAGCCCCTGCCGCCGACCGACCACCTGCCCGGCGATCTGTACACTGTGAACACCACGCTGGGCGAAATAAAGGGTACGTTGATCGGCGGTTTGATTCTTTCCGGCGCGCGGAGACAGGCGGAAAAAGCGTTGGGCGGATCAGGCGAGGGGGACGACACCACCGCCGCCATGATGGAAGCCTCCCTGTTGGAAATGCCTTTGCGTGGGGTTGAGATGTGGAGCGGCGGGGCGTTGCCGCCCGATTTCGCCAAATCGATGGCGGCTACGTTAAACGGGAATTTTTTTGCCCGTGCCTTCAAAACGGTGAAGCTGATGTACCGCCTGGCGCGTTTTAGGGGGAAAAGCACATGATGAAATCATACAGAAAAGAATTGGTGATCCGCGCCAAAACACGGCGCGCTTACATCAATATCACACCACAGATCGAAGACGCCCTTGCCGAGAGCAGCGTCCGCGAAGGCTTGTGCCTTGTAAACGCGATGCACATCACGGCAAGCGTGTTTATCAATGACAATGAAAGCGGCCTGCACCGGGACTTTGACCAATGGCTTGAAAAGCTTGCGCCGGAAAAACCTCACAGCCAATATGCCCACAATGTGTATGAAGACAATGCGGATGCCCACATGAAACGTTCCGTAATGGGGCGCGAGGTTGTTGTTGCGATTACGGACGGCAAGCTCGACTTTGGAACATGGGAGCAGATATTCTACGGTGAGTTTGATGGTATGCGGGATAAGCGGGTGCTTGTGAAAATTATTGGAGAGTGAGGATGTTGCTTGGAGACATGTACGCTAGAATTTGAAAGAAAAACAATAAACTTACACGGCGCCCGAATCATGCATGTTCTTACTCCAACCCCATCTTGCCAATACAAAAGCATCACTGCCATCAATGATGGGAAAGGCAATGACTACATCTTTGCAAATGGAAGCGGATTTGGGCTGCTAGCCCGCATATTTGCTGTTTGCGAGAAGCTCCAAAAGAATGAATTTGTATATTTGCCTTTGAATTTTGCCTATCTTGACGGCTACAGAGCTTATTACGAAGGTATGCAAGAAACCCATTATGCTGGAATCGCCATGGTGAATTACTGTGGTTTGCAGTTACATACAAAGGATATGGTGTCCGTTCTTAGCACAAAAGTCTATAAAATCGATAAAACAGAGCGGGTGCCCCGCCTACCCAAGGAACCTATAGCGCAATGGAAAACAGAGCGTAGATTAACTGTAAAAACGCAAGGGGAAATTATACTAATCAGCGCCAATGGAGATGGATTTGTCGATTTGGCACAATCCTGCACTCACTTAGCCCAATGCGGAGATGATCCAAAGTATAATGACTATCCACCGCATAGGCACCACGACTGGAAAGAAACCACTTCCAAAAGCGCAGGGATCACTTTCTTTTACTGGCAGTGCCCTTTGCTCGATTTGCATTAAAGGGAGGTTGGATTTGTGGGAGATAAAAACGCAATCCGATTGTTCGAAGATAAAAAAATCCGAACTGCATGGAACGCGGAAGAAGAGGAATGGTATTTTTCTATCGTTGATGTTTTAGCTGTTCTGACTGGGAGTGACAACCCACGTAAATACTGGAGTGTAATGAAAACTCGCCTAAAAAGCGAAGGCAGTCAACTGGCTACAAGTTGTAGCCAGTTGAAGATGAAAGCAGCAGATGGAAGAGATCGTTTGACTGACGTTGCTAATATGGAGCAGCTTCTGCGCATTATCCAATCCGTTCCGTCTCCTAAAGCGGAGCCGTTTAAAGCTTGGTTGGCGCGTGTTGGCGCGGAACGAATCGAAGAAACCATTGATCCGGAACTCGCCATCGACCGCGCGCTTGAGACATATCAGAAAAAGGGATATAGTGATGATAAAAAACGCTTTTGATTTTACAGCAGTCTTGGATTCTGTGATTAAAGATGTGAGTGCTGAAAAGGACACGGATTGATCATGAGCGACAATCATTATTCTGCATTTCTGAACTCATTTTTGAGAATCGCGCCCACGCGTGTGGATTGACAAATCCACCTGTTTATTGTACAATAAACAATTATAACGTGCAATCATTCGATTGTGTGGGAGCGTGGACGCCCGATGCGCAAACTGCGCGGCATGATCAGGGGCTTTACGTGGGCCCTGGTGATCATATCCTGTTTTTTGGCCGCTGGCCAGTATTTTGCAATTGACGCCCTTGAAAAAGCGGCGGTTCATTTGGCGGGCGCGCTGGATACCCAGGCCGCGCTGGCGTCCCTGCTGGATCAAACGCGCCTAATATTGCTCGTTACCCTGGGCATATTGGGGTTTGTAATGGTGGCGATGATGCTGTACGTGGCGGCAGGTTATCAGCGAAACAAAAACGCATGGACCGAACATTACACCGAGGTGGCTGCCAAAGACCAGGAACTGGCCATGGAACGGGACCGCCTAGACAGTGTGTACGAGGATCTGCGCCGCATGGGCGCCCTTACGCCCAGGGTAGGCATGCACAATCAATCTTCGGTGGTGTTTTGGCTGGATTCCAACTACGAGTCCTTCCAGCGCGCCAATGTGGAAAATTTGCTGGACGGCGAGCGCTCCACGGCGCTGCTCTTTTTAGGCCTGGACGATGTGGAGGGCTTGTACAGCCGAGATCAGATCTCGGTAGACGCCATACTCTCGGAGATGGGGGATCAGCTGGAGCTGTGGATCCGGCAAAACGACGTGGTGGCCCGCTGGCAAGACGCATCCTTCCTGCTGGTGCTTACCTACATTACGCTGAAGGACGCGCTGGTGCGCGCCGAGGACTTCCGCGCCGCCCTAGTAGAGAACGCACTTAATGTGCACGGCGTGGACGTGAATGTATCGGTGTCCTGCGGCCTATCGCTGATGTTGTCCAGCGATTCCTCTTGGCGGCAGGCCATGGAGCGGGCCAAAAAAGCCCTCTCCCGCCGCAAGGAGCGGGGAGCGAATAAATTATATCACGAGATATTATAAATTATAGCCCATATTCCATCGTCTGCGCCGCCCATAGGAAGGCGGCCACGGCTTCTTTGCTGTTTACGTTGCGGGTGTAATCCACATATACGTCATAACAAACTTGTACGCACAGGCCGTCGCAGGCATCGTGGATGTTGGCGTTGCCTTGGGCGTCCAGCACGCACTTGGTTTGTATCCCGGCAAAGGCGCGGGCGGCCATGGCGTCGCACGTTGATTGATCGGTAATGCCCAGCAGCCCGGCTTTTTTTACCGCATACAAAAACATGGCGCTGCCCGATGTATCGTGCCAGTTGCGCGGATGGCCGGGTTTGTCCACCACCTGATACCAAAGGCCGGAGCAATCGTCTTGCACGCAGGCAAGGCCTTCAACTAGCTTTTGCATCTGCATCTTCATTTGTGGATAGCCCGGATGCTGGCGGGGTAGCAACTCCAACACATCGGCCAGTATCATGGCGTACCAGCCCAGGCCCTCGCACCATATCTCCGGCGATTTTCCGGTGATGGGATGGGCCCAGCGGGCCTTGCGATCCTCGCTGTAGGCGTGGTACAGCAAGCCGGAGCCATCTTTTTCGCAGCGCTCAAAGGCCACGGTTAGCTGGCGAACGGTTTCGTCAAAGCACCAAGCTTCATCTTCCACATATTTACCGTAGCGGGTTAGGAACATCAGGCCCATAAACAGCCCGTCCACCCACATCTCGTGGGGCAGCTCCCGGTTGTGCCAGAAGCCCATGTCGTTATTGCGGGGATAATCGTCGAAGGTACGCCGGATGGTTTGGCAAGCCCGTCTGTATTTTTCCGAGCCGGTGCGCGCGTAGGCCCACACGTGTGGGCCTACGCGCG
>WQXF01000160.1 GCA_009784985.1 Clostridia bacterium
CTTTTCGTACCCACTCTTTTATCTCCCCGTTCACTGCGCCCATTTCTATTATATCATATCTTCTTTATTGTTGCACTCCTTTTCGATTCTGTGGGTCAAGGTAAGCCTTTAACAAGGGAGGTAGGGATTGTGTACGATAATTCCGAGAAAACCCCTTACCCCCCTTGCTAAAGGGGGGAGGGCCACCGCAGTGGCGGGGGGATTCTACGAAGCCCCTTCGTTATACAGGCGTTCGCTATCCAGCCGCTCTTGCATTTTCTTTAACTCCATCACATTGATCTGCGCTCGCAGCCATTCCACCAACTCACCGCCGGTTTCGTAGGTGTAGCGCTCCAGCTTTTCCACCATTTCTTGGGCCATATCGTAGTCCATGTCGGCGCAGGCCTCGCAAAGCATGTTGAGCACCAAGGCGCTGGGCGCGGCTCTATGGGGCTTGGGCAACGCGCCGTTCAAACGCAGCGCCCCCTGCATCTGGGCCAGCAGCTTGTCCAGCATCTCCACAAAGGGCCGGTTGTTTTGTTGTATAAAGGCCACAGCGCCCGTCTTGGCGGCGTTTTCTAGGGCTTCCGCTTGGTCGCCCAACCTTTCGGCACAAATGCTGCGGCTGCTGCCCTTAATACCATGCATCGCCATGGCATAAGCGGGCAACCCTTCTTCGGAAACCTGGCGAATCTCATCCAGCACGGGCGGGATGTTTAAGGCGTAGGATCGCAACGCCCCGAGCAGGGCTTCCTCGTCGCCGCCCATACGGTTGAGCGCCGTCTCCATGTCGATGCCTTCGAGTTCTAAGAGTGACTTTATCGGCTCTGCCTTTTGCTGGGGTGGATCGGCAGCTTGGGGTGGGTTTTGATGCTCCTTACTGTGAACCCAACGGCGGATTACGGCGTCCAGTTGCGCTGGGTCGATGGGTTTTGAAACACAGGCGTCAAAACCCTTACTATCGGAGATGTTTTCGGCGGAAAGGATGATGATGGGAACGGTTTGGGCAAACCGCGTGCCGATTTCCTCGCGGATGATCCGTGTGGTTTCGATGCCATCCATACCCGGCATCATGTGATCCATAAAAATGGCGCTGTAACGTGCCACGCCGGCCCGGATTAAACGAATGGCTTTCTCGCCGCTGGATATACAATCTACTTGCATGCCGTAACCCTTGAGCAGGGTTTTGGCCACATCCAGATCGGGCTGCTGATCGCCTGCCACCAGCACACGGGCGTCGCCGAGGCTCCTGTCGCCGGAATGCTGCGCCTGTTGGGCAAGGGCATGGGCTACTTCCTTGCCGATGGGCGTATCCCCAACAAACCCCTGGCGCAACCGCACCAAAAAGGAGGCGCCTTTGCCGTTTTCGTTCTCTAGCGAGAGGGTTCCATCCATCATTTCTGCTATTTTTTGGGTGACGGTCATGGTTAAGTCTGGCTTGCTGGGGTCATCCGGGCAGATGTGTAAGCCGTCGCCGCTTATGCGGGACACCAGCCACACGCTGTCATCCTCTCGCTCGGAGGTGATGTGCCAGTCTACGCTTCCTTCCTGGGTGCAGGCAAAGGCGTTGCTTAGCAGATTGCTGAAAACTTGCTTTACACGGGGTTCATCGCCCAGCAGTGCGCTGGGCAGCCCCTCGCCGATGGTTGGGTTGAACTGAACGGGTCTTTTGCCGACGCGGGTTGCGCCCATGGCAATGATGTCGCCGATCAGGCGGCGCGTATCGTACTGCGCCGGGATCAACTCAAACTGGCCGGATTCGATCTTGGAGATATCCAGGCTGTCGTTTACGATGGAAAGCAGCGTGGTTCCGGCCCGGCAAATCGTTTCGAGATCCTCGGCATATTCGCCGCTTATGTCCTGATTGTTTAGCATTTGCCCCGAGAGGCCGATGATGTCGTTAAGCGGCGTGTGCATCTTTTGGCCCATGATCGACAAAAGGTTGTTTTTGGCGCCGCTGGTGGCCTGCGCTTCCCTTAGCGCAGCCCCATCGGTTTCTTGTTTTTGCAGGGCCTGGGCCTCCACGATTTTCACATAGGCTTCTTCCATGGCGGTGGCGGCTAGGGTGTGGGCATCGATCTCTTCTTCTGCCTCTTCTAGTGCTTCTGTTGCTGCTTCTATTGGCGCAGCCCCATCGGCTTCTTGTTTATGGGGGGCCTGGGCGTTCATGATGACAGCATAGGACTCCTCGATGGCGGTGTCCACAAGGGCTTGGGGATCGCCCTCCTCTGTCTCTTCTATTGCTTCTATTGCTTGCATCGTTTCCATTGTTTCTATTGCTTTTATTGGCGCAGCCCCATCGGCTTCTTGTTTGTGAGGGGGCAGGGCGTTCATGATGACAGCATAGGATTCCTTGATGGCGGTGTCCACAAGGGCCTGGGGATCGCCCTCCTCTGTCTCTTCTATTGCTTCTATTGCTGTTGCTTCTTCTATTGGCGCAGCCCCATCGGCTTCTTGCTTGTGAGGGGGCAGGGCGTTCATGATGACGGCATAAGATTCCTCGATGGCGGTGTCCACAAGGGCTTGGGGATCGCCCTCTTCCGCTTGGGAGGCTTGCGCCCGAATGGTTTCGTTTAACTCCTCCGCCCTGGCGATGGCGGCGCGTATCAGCCCATCGGTTTTTTGTATTTGTTGGGCCTGGGCTTGTATGATGTTATGTAGGCCCTGATCGCTGGATCGCTCCTTGGGGCTGCGCGAGGGCCGCATCATCAATCCGCACAGCAGGCTGGAACCCGTGGCCCCGGCGATCAACAAAAGCAGATAACGCCTGGCTATATCAACCGGGTTATAAAATAGGTTGATACAAAGCAGCGCTACCGTGGCAACCATGACTATAGCAGCAAAAACCAGCATTGCCTTTGCACGAATCGACATCTTTTTTCACCATTTTCTACATTTGTTCAGAGGATATAGCATATTCCTATTCTTATTCATTGTCAATGCGGCAAGGCTGGAATCATCTTAAATCCATGTTAAAGAGAATATTAAAAATAGCATTAGGTTTGTAATTTTCTGTTTGACATAATCGATTGACCTGCTATACAATACATATAGCAGAGAGAAAAGGGGGGGGGGTTCAAGCGTGCTGATCCATATTGATTTTGAGAGCGAAACGCCGATCTATGTGCAGCTGCGCGATCAGGTGGTGATCGGCATTGCCAACGGCTCCCTAGACAAGGGAGAGAGTTTGCCCTCGGTGCGCCGGATGGCCGCCGACATTGGCGTGCATGCCCACACGGTGAACAAAAGTTATGCCATGCTGCGGGATGAAGGCTACGTGGTGATGGACCGGCGGAGCGGTTGCCATGTGCGGATGGAGCCCCAACTGCCCGGCGAAGGTTTCCGCACCGCCCTTGAACAAAAGCTGCTGCCCTTGGCGGCGGAGGCTGCCTGCCATGGCCAAAGTGCCGGGGATTTCGGCGCGATGTGTGCAAAAATACTTGCTGAACTTACTGAATTGGAGGGATCCTCATGACGGAACTGCGCGATATTCAGGTACTCTTGTTTGTTATCAATCTATTTTTGGTGGGTATCGTTACGGTTTTTATCAGCATCCTGCCCGTGATCACACGCAAATCGTTGCTGTTTGGTGTGCGCGTGCCCGAAGCCGCCGGCCAAAGCCCCGAGGCGCTCCAGCTCAAGCGCGGATACGTGGTTGCCATGCTTGTTGGGGGCGCCGCCATGGCCGCGATGCTGGTGGCCCAGTACCTAGCCCTTCCGGACTATACCCTGTTGGCCACGCTGTACTTTTTTTTGCCCCTACTCGCTTTGCAGTATGGTTTGTTTATCCCCCGATGGAAAGCGGCGCGGACCCTGAAGGCGGAAAAGGGCTGGGTTATCCCCGCGTCGGCCACAGCGGAAACCCGCTCCGCCGTGGAGCGTCAAAAGCTGCTGGCCTTCCCCAAGGTTTGGTACGTGGTATGCCTGGGATTGGTGCTGGCGATGAGCGTGCTTTCGTTGATGCGTTATCCCGCGCTGCCCGAGCAAATCGCTACCCGCTTTGACATGCAAATGCAGCCCAGCGCCTGGATCGATAAAACCCTTCTTTCCGTGCTGATGATGCCCCTCACCGCCCTGGGGCTGGTGCTGGTGATGGCGGGCAGCAATATTACCGTCTATCGTATGAAGCTCCAGGTGGATGCGGAAAACCCGGCCCTGTCTTACGCCCAGCATCGGCGCTACCGCCGGATGATGAGCCATGGGCTGGGTGTGGTGACTGTCGCGATCACCCTGTTTATGATGTTTACGCAACTGATGATCCTGGAGTTGCTGGTGCTCAAGAGCGGCGGCTTGATGGTAGGGTTTACCATAGGGTTGGTTGTGATTTGTTGCGTCCCGTTTCTGTACATCATGCTTAAGGCGGGCCAAGGCGGAAACAAGCTGCGCATACCGCCCGAGGAGATGGCGGAGCATCCCGGCCAGCCCCAAGCGCCTGTCCGTGCCGCCCATCCCGAGCGTGGGGATGACGGCCACTGGAAGCTGGGCCTGTTTTACTACAACAAAAACGATCCCGCCATCCTGGTAGAAGATCGTTTTGGAACCAATGGCGGCTTAAATTTCGCCCGCCCGGCGGCACAGGTGGCCGCGGTGGTTTTGGCGGTGGTGGTTGTGGTCATTTACGTGGGTGTCACCGTATTTTTCTTCCGTTCTATTCCATAAAACACACCATAGCATAGAATCAATCCGGGCTCCTCGCTATATTGCGAGGGGCCCGGAAACATTTTTGGCAACAAAAAGAAATATTAAGCGTAGTTTAATAATTACTATTAAATCACGATTCATAGTACAAAAACCCTTGTATATCGCCAATATTGCTGCTAGAATGTCAACACTATTATGGCGTAAATCTATGCTTTTTTGCAGCAATAAATTGAACAAAATTGAAGAAAATTCAATGACGGAGGCGCTATCACAATGGAAAAGCAAAACAAGGTAAAATTCTATCAAACCAAGGTATTTCGCGCCCTGATCGCGATTGTGCTGGCGGTGATCCTGCTGTCGGACAGTGCGATGCAAAACATGGCGTCCTTGTTCGCTAGCGAGCAGGAAGTGGCGCAAGAAGAAGTGATGGCGCCTGAAGTGGCTCAGCCTGGGGCTGAGCAGGGGTCAGGGGATAGGGATCAGGGATCAGGGGCGAAGGAAACGCCTGATCCGCAACCTCCCGGCGATGCTGAAACCGAGCTCGACGAAGATGAAGAAGAAGATGCCAAGGCAAGGGAAAGGGCAACCACCATTGCCAGGGCCATCGAAATCGACGGCGTGGCGTATGTGTACGCCAACGGCCATGTGTTTGGCGACCCACGCCTTAGAACCCGTGACGCTGTGGGGCAAGTCCGTGGTGTTGTGTTGACGACTGCCCTGAACGAGGCGGATGCCGGCAACCCCCGCGCTTCGGTGCGGGTGGCTTTTGCGATTGAAGGTGCGCTGGTTCAGGGCTATATGCACGTAAGTGCCGTGAGCCTGCTAGACTACGAAGAAACCATCGAAGAGATTGGCGAGGATGCCGCCCGGGAGTACGGCTCGGCGGCGTGGCCTCTGCCCCTGGCCGGTTATGTGGCGGCACAGGGCCAAACAGCCGACGCTTCTGAA
>WQXF01000161.1 GCA_009784985.1 Clostridia bacterium
CCGAAACCGCAAACGAAAAAACCATCTCCCCGCCAAGGAAAACCGACGCCGCCCCCAAAGCAAAGCCGGAAAAATCAATGGAATCGGCATCATGATACTCAAAAATAGCCAGCACGCCGCGATGGCCCTTTTTCAGCAGCGTTCTGCATCCATGCTTTACGATCCAATTCGTGTACTCATTTTTACCGTACCAATCCTTTGCCAGCTTCGCAACCAAATCGGGGTGGGTTTTGGAAATATCGTTTAGGTTGTTGGCCACGCTCTTGCGCACATAAAGGGATGGATCGGCCTTTAGTTGCTCCAAAATGGGCAGGATGGGCGTGGGGTCTTTTTTGAACTTGGCCAACGCCTGCCCCCAGGGCAATTGCGGGCGGCAGCCTTCGCTGGCAAGCCTCCGCAGGTGCTCGTTTTCATCTTTAGACCAGGCAAACATCTGCGCCATCATACGCTCTTCATGGTTGATGATAAACGGCCTTACCGCAAACTCGGCAGATGCATATTGGGTATATCGCCCCAGGGCAGGCACGGATACATCCCAGTGTTCTTCGCCCTGGCCAAAAATCTCCACAAAATCCGGAAAACTAAAGATGGCGGGGCCGCGATGGTTTTGTATCACTTTGTCGATAATGGCAATGGCTTCCGTATAGTCCGACGGCAAGTATTTTCTTAAGTTTATGGTGATCTGCCGGCCTCTGGCTTTTAGCTCCAAATCTTCCCATGTTTCATCCATTGTTGATTGTAAGAACGCATCTGACTGAAAAGCGCCGTAAACTGATTGAATGGCCGCTGCAAACTCACCAAGGGATGTGGGATTGAACATGTTTTTGATTGGCTCTGGCATGTGTTTACTTCCTCCTCTAATCAAGCGGCTGACAAACCGGGCAAAAATACACATTGCCGCCCAGGTACGCCTGGCGAACAATGGCCGCGCCGCACACCACGCAGGGAAACTTGGCCGTTTTGTTGGAAAGCCGCGTTTGATAACCGCCGGGCTGGCCAAACAAATCCTTCTCCACATCACGCCCGCCCTTGGCCCTCATATCGGCCAGGGTTTGTTTTACGCTGCCGAATATTGCATCGCACTCGCCGCTGGACAGCGTGCTGACTTTACGCTTGGGGTGTATCCCCGCGTTAAACAAAATGTCTTGCAGCACGCCGTTGCCCAAGCCGGGCACACGCTGCTCGGTGGCCAGCAACGCCTTGGCGCTAAGCTTGGGCGACGCGTCGGAAAGTATGCTTCCAAAATAAGCGGCGTTAAAGGCATCGGTGAGGGGCGAGGGTTTGTCGTGGGAAGCCCGATAGTATTTGTCTTCATCCATCGCACCGACGGGAAAGGCCATCAGGCCGCCGTACATCTGCACGGAAGCGGTAAGGGCCGATCCGTCATTAAACTCCAGGATGAGCTGGTGCTTTTCGGGCCGTTTGGCGCCGGGGGCATGATAGCGCAAATTGATGCCGTCGTTGTACGCCACCTGCATATCGCCTTCCAGCAACAGCTCGATATACATGCCATGGGTCTCAGCCCCTTGTAGGGCACGGCCCTCCAGCATGGCCGGATAGAGCTCGGGATCTCCCCAATACCAGGCAAACCCATGGGGCGATGCGTTGGCCCGCGCGGTTTGGATTCGTTTGCCCACCACCGTGTCTTGTAACTGTTGGGCTAGGTTTACGCTCTCGGGCAGCTCGTTCATGCCCTCACTCCTTTGCTTTTTGTTTCATT
This sequence comes from Clostridia bacterium, assembly GCA_009784985.1. GTDB lineage: Bacteria > Bacillota > Clostridia > Christensenellales > Aristaeellaceae > WQXF01. Next base: position 1,721 of record WQXF01000161.1, read on the forward strand.
AACAGTATTATACACATTTTAATCGCGATCACAAGCATGGGAACGATGACTTGCTCGGAATAAAGCATTGGCAACTAAGTATTTTCGTGTGGTTCTCTACGCTATAGTTTTGCCTCTACTTTTGCTCTAAGCAGTAAAAATGAAAAAATAGTTGACACAACCCTCGTAGGACGCTACAATAGACCATAATTAGGATTTAATACCATTTGTTGCGAAGGAGGTAGAATTGTGCAAAGCTTTGCTTCGGGATTGATGCAGGGGCTCCTAGAAGGTGCCACGCAGAAGAAGCCAAAGGTTATGCGAGGTGGCAAGCTGGTTATTCGTGATAATCAGTTTATGTTCCCGAATGGTTTTATTCAAATTTCAAATCTATCGTCTGTTGAGGTAGGCCGGATTCCACAGAATACCGTTCTTATTCCGATTGCGCTATCTCTCGCCATTATTTACTTTATAACCCAATTGTCCCGGAGATATCCAGCTCTTCCGCATTGGTTAGCCGTTATCTGCATGCTCATTGCTATTGTGTGGCTTTGTTTTGACGTACAAACTAGAATTAAACAGAAATATGGTATTTTTTTAGCTCCAAACTCTGGAGCAATTTTTATACTGTCGCATCACAATCTAAAATTCCTCCAAGATGTTCAAAGGTATTTATCAGACTGCATTAAGGATGCAAATGAAGCAATAAATAACTGTATTTTTGACTTCTCTACTAGTGACATTTATATTGGCGAAAATCGAGGAACTGTGATGGGCGATATTGAGGCGTATAATGACGCCTCGCAATTTGGAAGTGGGAGCAGAACAAAACGAAACAATACAGTGATGGGCGGTTACGGGGCACACAATAACAACCCACAGTACGAAAACAGGAGTAGAGCAAGACGTAATACTGATGGCTATGACGTGTGATTATTATTTTAGTGAGGTGTAAATGATATGAAGTGCCCTCATTGTGGAATGAATGCCAACGGGGTCGCTATAAGCGTAGGCACTCAGCATGGTACAGTAACTGGAAATATCACAACATATCATGACAATAGTGCATCTGACTATCGAAATGTGGAGATCAGATTTGAGGAAATAGTCAGTGAAGCAGAAAAAATGGCCCAAGAGCCAATAGTAAAGCAAGACATACGGACACTACAAAGTGTAATGGGGAACCTTGGAAAAGGGACGTTGGATTTTTTGAGTAAAGTCGTTGCTGGCGTTGCTGCACATGCGGTTAATAGAAATTTGTTTCCTTAACCTATTCGATGCTGGGTACATGAAAAGCATGTAGCTACCAGGTCCAGGCTTCAATCACCTATAATGCTTTAATGCAAACAGTGATTTTTGAGATTATTACTTGGTTTTTAACTTGACACCAGCCCCGAGTTTTGTTATAGTGTACCGGCAAGCCGCACGGGAACGGTTTATTCAAGCGCTTTTTAGCCACCGAACACCCGGCGAGTCCAGTGAAATTGGAGGAATATCTCGTGTACGCCATCATCGAAACCGGGGGCAAACAGTACCGTGTACAACAGGGCGACGTCATCTTTGTGGAAAAGCTCAACGCTGAGCCGGAAACCACGGTCAACTTCGATGTACTGCTGCTGGGCGGCGAAAAGAAACTGACCGTAGGCAAACCCACCGTGGAAGGCGCAAAAGTAGAAGGCCGGATTCTGGCCCAGACCCGTGGCGAAAAGATCGTGGTATTTAAGTACAAGGCCAAAAAGGGCTACCGGCGCAAGATGGGCCATCGCCAGCCCTATACCAAGGTAGAGATCACCGCCATCCAGGCGTAGATGTGACTACTGTTACCGTATTCCGTTGCGATAACGGAAATCTGGCCGGGCTTCGGGCGGAGGGCCACTCCAACGACATCGTATGCAGCGCAGTTTCCGTGCTCACCCAAACCGCGGTCAATGCCCTTGAAGCCGTGGCAGGGGTGCCCACCGATCCGCTGGTGGACGAGGACATCGGGCTGTTGCAAGTGATGCTGCCCAGCAAACTCACTCCCCAACAGGCCAACGACTGCCAGATCATACTCCGTACCATCCAACAAGGCCTTACCGACATCGGGCAAAGCTACCCAGCTCATCTCCGGGTCGTATATAAAGAATGGAGGGAAACATATGCTTAAAATGAATTTGCAGCTGTTCGCCCACAAAAAGGGCGTCGGTAGTTCGCGCAACGGCCGCGATAGCCATTCCAAGCGCCTGGGCGCCAAGCGGGCCGACGGGCAGAGCGTGCTGGCCGGCAACATCCTGTACCGGCAGCGCGGCACCAAGATCCATCCCGGCCTCAACGTAGGCAGGGGCAAAGACGACACGCTATTTGCGCTGATCGACGGCGTACTGCGCTTTGAGCGCCTAGGCCGGGATAAGACGCAGTGCTGCGTGTATCCCATCGCACAGTAGTTACGAGTTAATAGTGAATAGCTTATAGTTCATAGGGGAACGGTCGGGCACGGCTCAGCCGTTCCTCTATCTACTATTCACTATAAACTATTAACTAAGAGGTACGACATGATCGGATCACTCATCAATTTCGCCGCCATTTTGGTGGGTTCGGGCTTAGGGCTTTTGCTGCGGGGAGGTATCTCGCAGCGTTTTCGTGATACGCTGATCCAGGGGCTGGCCCTTTGTGTGATATTGATCGGCACTTTGGGAGCGATCCGCACCCAGGATGTGATGATCCCCATTCTTTGTATGGTGGTGGGGGGACTGGCTGGCGAGGCTATCAATATCGAGAAGCGCCTGGAGGCCTTGGGCGACAGGGCCCAGCGGCTGGTTGCACGGGCCTCGAAAGGCGAGAGCAGGAGTGGCTTTTCTCAGGGATTTGTGACGGCCAGCCTGGTATACTGCGTGGGGGCCATGGCCATCGTGGGCGCCATGGATTCCGGCTTGCGGGGCGATCATACCACCCTAATCGCCAAATCCGCGCTGGACGGCATTACGGCCGTGATCTTCGCTTCCACCATGGGGGCGGGTGTGGCGCTTTCCGCGGTGGCGGTGCTGGTATATCAGGGCGTCATCGCCCTAGGGGCCCAGCAGGTGGCCGGGTTGCTCACCGATGGGATGATCCTGGAGATGAGCGCGGTGGGCGGGCTGCTCATTGCGGGCATTGGGATCAATATGCTGGGGCTCACCAAGTTGCGCATCGGCAACCTGTTGCCCGCCATCTTTTTGCCCCCGGCCTGCATTCCGCTGATGCGATGGATCTCACAGTTATTTTGATGAGGTAAACAATGGGTTTATGGCAAGCGATCAAAAAGCATGAGTTGGTAAAAACCCTGGCAAACCTGGGCGACAACGCCCGGATCTGCACCTATACCGAACCCCTATGGGCCATCCCCTTCTTTTTGTTTGCGCCCTTTGCTTCGGTGTACATGAGCGCCCTGGGCCTGTCCGACGCCATGATCGGCACGGTCGGCACCATCTATTTGATTTCCCAGGTGATTTTTTCGTTGCTCAGCGGCGTTCTGGCGGATAAATTGGGCCGACGGCTCTGCACCTTTTTGTTCGATATGGTGTCGTGGAGC
>WQXF01000162.1 GCA_009784985.1 Clostridia bacterium
CCAAAGAAAACCGCATAAAAACGCGCCCAATATGCTCAGCACATGATCCAGGGTTTGCCCCACGGCCAGGGTGGGCACCACGTCTTCGGGCGTCAGGGCGATGGAGCGCATGTACACCGAACGCACCATGCCGAATTGCATGGTCATACGATCCATCATGTTGATGGCAAAGGCTACGATCACCGGAAAACCTGCCGTGAGCAGCCACCCGGCCGAAAGCCCCGCGCTCAGCACCCCGTACGCGGCATAGATTACAAAAAACGCCGCCGCCTCAAAGGCCATGATGCGGGCGGTGCCAAACCGGTCGATCCAGCGCCCCACCGCAGGCAGCAAAAAGATGCCTACGCCCGCCCCGGCGATGGCCAGCAGCGCCATGGTGTCCGCGCCAAACCCCAGCAGCTCGATCAGCACCCAGGGGCCGTACACAAACATGATCTGCTTGCGGGCCCCAAACAGGATTGCCAGCAAGTAAAACGAGCCGTACTCCTTACGAAAGAGCAGCTTGACCCTGGCGGGTTTGGTTTGATGCCCTGCGATCCGCTGCATGTACACCAGCAGGCAGAGCACCACGGCGAATATGCCTGCGGCGATCAAAAAAATGGGCTTTATGGGCGTTACAAAAGAGAAAAAGCCCGATTTAAACCCTACAAAAACCAGCAGCCCCGCCACCATAGAAAAGGCGGTGCGCATGCCGTTGAATTTGCCCATGATCGACCCAAATTCCCCTTCTTTGGCAAGGGAAAAGGCCAGCCCGTCGCCCACGGGCACAAACAGGTGCATGCCCAGGGAATTGATGAACAAAAAAATGAGCATCACACCAAAGGGCGGCGTAAAAAGCCCCAGCCCCAGCAGGCCGAGGACGCTGAGCCCCTGGGCCACGATCGCCAGGCGGATGTTGCCAAGGGAGGACAGGGAGATCACCACAAACATGCATAAAAAGCCGGGCAATTCCCGCGGGAATTCGATCAAGCCCCGTTGAAAGGCGTCTACATGATAGGCGTCTTTAAAGTAATTGGAAAACACGCTGTCCGACAGGCCCAGGCCCAACCCCGTGAGAGCCAGGATCACAAAAAAAATCCGGAGCGCTTTTTTGTCTTTTTGTGAGGTTTGCATCAAATATATGTCTCCTATCGCAGATGGATGTGTGTTGCAAGAGTATAGCATTTTTTTGCGTTTAAAGCTATATCATCCAAATGGGAACAATCAGTGTTTGCTTGTCTACTGCGGAAAGCTCTTCTTTCATACAAAGGATCGCGCCCATGCCGCGCGGAACGCGCCCCCCGTCCAACACTTTAAAGGCGCTAACGAGTTCTGTGCGCGGCGAGGCGGTTTTTTTGATTTCAAACGGATGCAACTCACCGTCGCTTTCCAAAACCATATCGATTTCTCGGCTTTCCTTGTCCCGGTAGTAGTGAAGCAAACACTCCTTGCCTGCGTTGGCATAACTTTTGATGGTTTCGGCTACGGCGTAGTTTTCTAAAATCGCGCTGTTGATCGCGCCGTTCATTAGTATTTCCGGGCTTGAATACTTGGTGAGGTATGCCACCAAACCGGTGTCGAAGAAGTACATTTTTGGCGTTTTGATTGTTCGTTTTAATAAATTGTTGAAGTATGGCCGCAAAAAGAAAATAACGCCCGATTTTTCCATTAACCGAAGCCAGCGTCTTGCGGTATCATCCGTTACGCCTACATCAGCGGCGATGTCATGGACATTCAGCATCTGCCCGGTACGGCAAGCAGCGGCACGAACGAAGTCGGCAAAAAGCAGCGCACCAATACGCTCCACCATATCTCCGATATCCCGTTGAATGTAGGATTGAAGATAGCTGGAATAAAAAATATCCCGGTTGGGGTATTTGCCGCTCACCGATCCCGGCATGGAGCCGCGCCAAATACGTTCATACATGCCAATGGTATTGGTTTTTGTCCCTGTCTGTTCCCGTACCCGCAGTTTTTCGATATTGATTTCAAAGGGTGTCTGTTCACCGCTTCCGTATATTTCGTGCTGAGACAACGAGGACATGGTGAGGATAGCCACGCGCCCCGCAAGTGATTCCTGCGCCAGTTCCATCAGCCGGAATGCCTGGGAACCGGTCATCCAAAAGGAGCCGGGCGCGGCGCCTTTGTCAACGGCAATCTTGATATAGGAAAACAACTGGGGCGCATACTGCACTTCATCGATGATGATCGGCGCGGGATGTATGGACAAAAACATCTCAGGCTCATTCTGCGCCAGCGTTCTTGCCTCCAGATCATCCAGTGACACATATCGGCGGCCACTCTCCGCTAACCGGTGAAGCGTGGTGGTCTTTCCCACCTGACGCGGCCCGGTAACCAAAACAGCTGAATAGAAGCTAGACACTTCCCGTATTATTTTTTCGATATCACGCTTGATATAGTCCATATGAAGCGCCTCCTGGCCAAAATACGATACAATCGCATTATGGCCAGAAAACAAATAAAAGTCAAGGGTAAATTGAACCCCACCCCAAAACCGTGTATGATGTATACCATGATGTACAGCAACGTTTATCACGGTATCTTTTGCGCGCGGCCCAACCGTTTTATCGCTCATATCCAGATAGACGGCAAGCTCGAAATCGCCCACGTCAAAAACACCGGGCGATGTAAGGAATTGCTGATCCCCGGCGCAAAGGTGATCGCAGAAAAATCAAACAATCCGGCTAGAAAGACCCAGTACGATTTGATTGCCGTATGGAAGGGCAACCGGCTTATCAATATGGACAGCCAGGCCCCCAACAAGGCGTTTTTAGAGCACCTACAAGCTGGGCGGCACATCACCGGCATCACCCGCATCAAACCCGAAGCAACGTATGGGAGCAGCCGGTTTGACTTTTATGTAGAGGTTGGGCAGCGCAAAATCTTTATCGAGGTGAAGGGCGTCACATTGGAGGAAAATGGGGCGGCGCTGTTCCCCGACGCCCCCACGGAGCGTGGCGTAAAGCACCTGAAGGAGTTGGCCCAATGCCTTAGGGTCGGATACGAAGCCCAGGCCGTGTTTGTGATTCAAATGGGCGATATTTCTTATTTTGCGCCGAACAACAACACCCATCCCGCATTTGGCGCGGCCCTGGCCGCTGCCCAAGCTGCCGGAGTACAGGTGATGGCGCTGGATTGTTTGGTAGCCGAAAACAGCATGGCAATCGGCAAAAATGTGCCGGTATGTATTTGAGGAGGAAAAGTATATGTATGTAGCCACCAACGGAAACGATACAAACGACGGCACGCGGGAGCGGCCCTGGCGCACCATCCAGTTTGGGATCGAGCAATTAAAGCCCGGCGACACGCTGCTCATCCGGGGCGGCACGTATTATGAGCGCCTGCACGTGGATGGCGGCAAAGTGTCGGGCGGGCCAGGCGCAAAAATCACCATTCGAAATGCCAACGATGAGGCGGTGATTGTGGACGGCTCCCGGCATCCCGACTTTACCGAGCCTATGAAGCTGCTGCTGATTGTCGACGCCAGCTACCTGCGGGTAGAGGGCCTGATTTTTTGCAACAACCGCACGGCCCATTACGGATGGCAAAGCATGCCCGAGGGCATCCATGTGCTGGCCACAAAAGACGGTCCAGGCTGTCATGCTATCGAGATCGTCAACAACGTGGTGCGGGACATCGACGGCGAAACCTGGGCCTATCATTCGTATGATCATGAGACAGAGCAACATAGCGGGGGCATGAATGGCCACGGCATTGCGGTGTACGGCCGAGGCACTACCCAGGAATCCGCTGTCACCGATCTGCTGATCGAAGGTAATGAAGTTTGTTACTGCAAGTGCGGCGCCAGCGAGAGTGTGGTGGTGAACGGCAATGTGGACGGCTTTCGTATTGCGGGGAATTATATTCACGATAACAATAACATCGGCATCGACGTGATCGGCGGCGAGCGGGTGTCGGAGAACCGGGAGCTGAACGCGGCGCGCAATGGCGTGGTGCGCGGCAATGTGGTGATCAACAATACCGGCATGGCCAACCAGGTGTACGATCAGGGGGGCGGCGCCAACGGCATCTATGTGGACGGCGGTAGGAACACGGTGATCGAGTATAATTTTGTGGCCGGATCCAACTATGGCTGCGAGGTGGGCACCGAAAACCTGGGCTTTGAACTGTCGGCGGGGATCATCATCCGGCACAATGTATTTGCTTACAACGAGGATACCAGCATCCTGCTGGGCGGCACCGAAGGCGCAGGAGATATTGTGGCCGAACGCAATACCGCCTATGGCGACGAGGGCGCCCCGGTTTGCACCAACGAGGGCGGAAATTATGTGATCAAAAACAACATACTTATCGCCAGCCCCGGGCAACGTTTTTTGGATGCCTACGGCAACGCAAAAGCGATCACTTTCGACGGAAATGTATGCTTTATGGATGGAGAGGGCAAAGCCCCAATGCCTGTAACAAACCCAACCGAGGGCGACTTTACGCCTATCGAGGCCCACGCGAGCAAGGGAGCGGACATTGCCGCACTAAAAGAAGTTATGGGCGCGGAGCTGTACCAAAAAGCCCTGAATAATTTTACGGCCCGAACCAAGGCGCTCAAAACCTTTTGGGCTGTATACGCCATCCTGAACGACCCAAAATATAAGGGAAGCAAAGAGCAACCTTTGAAAGCCAGCGCTCTGGGCGGCAACATCGCCCGGTATTTTGAAAACCTGCCCGGTGTGGCCGGTACCGGTACCATCGTAGGTTTAAAACGCAGCGGTGAGGGCGCTGCCTTGCTGGACATGACGTCCGGCGCGTTTTTTGAGCCCAACAGCCCCGGCAGTTATCTGGGTCAGGTGTTGTGCGGCAAGGGGCAGGACGGGCAAATTGTGCCCCGGGCCATAAAACAAGACAATGTGGTTACAAATATGCGGATTTATTTCCGTGTGCCATACACGGCCAACGGGCAAGCCCATTGTATCGATAGGCAGGTGAGTGATGTAAACGTACGGTTTTCTGCGGATTAAATTAGATTTAATAATTATTATTAAATCACGATTGATAGTCTCAAAACCATTGTATAGCGTTAAAGATACTGATAAAATGGCAACACTATTTTAAGGAAAATATGGAGGCGCTATTACAATGGAAAAGAAAAACAAGGGTAAATTCTACCAAACAAAGGTTTTTCGCGCCCTGATCGCCGTGACTCTGGCAGTGATTCTGCTGTCGGACAGCGCGGTGCAAAACATGGCGTCGTTGTTTGCTACCGAGCAGGAACCGGTGCAA
>WQXF01000163.1 GCA_009784985.1 Clostridia bacterium
CCTTCCACGGTAATCCGCCCGCCGATGCGTTCCCGCCCCGCGATGGCCGGGTGCAAAAACGCCGCCAGCACCGTGCCGATGGGGGGGCTTTTATCGGGTAGCTGCACAATCAGCTTGCCGCTCTCCCGCGCCACGGCATAGGCGTTTTGCATGTGCAGATCCATGGGCTGTTTATCCAAAAAGGCATCATCGCCGTGTAGGGTGTAAGCGTCGGCCAGCAGGGTTTGGGTCTCTTGCTGGGTGGCAGTCACTTGAGTGTTCAGCACCACCTCCACCCGCAGCACCCGCCCACCATCCCCGGTCTCCATGGAGTTAACCATCACATCTTTTACGCGGGATACAGCTTGCATCGCCTGCCCGGATGTCCCGTGCAGATCCACAGGCTGCTCATACTCGATGGTATGGTGGGTCACCACCAGGGGCACTTCCTCCAAGCCGCTGGCGTGGTACACGTCGAGCAATACGGTGCCGTTCACCGTAGCACGCCCCTCGCCGCCCACCACATCGCCGATTTGTGGCTTGGCAGAGGCGTACAGGGTTTCGGCTACATTTAGAGCCGTGGGCAGCTCGTATTCCTCCCGCAGCAACGCTTCGGCTACGCCTTCGCCCACCGTTCGGCTTAGGGTCACACTCTCGGTGCGGGCACGCAGGCTGTCCAGCCCGGCCAAGTCGCGCACCACGTTCACCGGCGCGGCGCTGAGGGCCTGAGCGGTAAGCGCCACCACCGCACGCAGCAACAACCGCCCGCCGCTGGCATGGGCCTGGGCTTCCAGCACGTCGCCCAGCAGCCGCGCCTGCATGCGGGGGCTAACCTCGGGCATCTCCATTTGATGGGAGAAGTCACAAGCGGCCTCCAGGGTTTGCACACGCTTGGGATCACCCTGGGTGTACAGCACGTGGAACACCACCTGCCCGTCCATTGCCAGGCGATCCACCTGGGTTTCCACATCACCGATAATGATTTGCGCATCGGTATGCAGGATGCGCGCGGCATCGCGCATGCTGCCCGGCAGAGCGACTTCGCCTTCCACCACCGCCTGTTCTTCCGATGCGGCGATCAGGCGCTCCACCTCCACGCTTTCGCGCACGATTTTCATTTCCATCCGGCCGTCCCCTCTCCCTCTTACGATGCAATAATGGGATTACGCTATTTGCCTGTACATCCTTATGCCTTTTGTTGGTGTGATATGCGGCAAATGCGGTTGGGGGAAGGGGCTAACGAAACGAAATTTTGTTGACACACTCCAAGATGCCGGGGTATAATACAGATGGAACAAGCGGATGGGCTTTGGTTAGCTAGCCCTAAGCTAGACGCGGCTGCGATGGCTCAAGATCGTAGCCGTTTTTTGAATCTCAGAGATTAATCGCGCAATGCCGTTAAGCAAATTGATAAGGTCTCGCATCAAGCTTCACCTCCCTTCTTTCCTGTTAATTTAGGAACAAAGTTTGGTAAATCCCATCCGCTGGCAGCCTAACGAATGGCTGCCTAGATAGAATAATACATAATTCGACAAAAGTAAATGCTTTTCATTTGACAAAAACGATATCATGCAATACAATGTCATTACAATGAAAGTGAGGAGTGAAAATAGTGGCTACCACAAACGCAAATTTCAGAGTCGATACCCAGGCGAAAGATCAATTTGAAGCTATCGTCAATCAACTTGGCATGACTGCTTCGACTGCTTATAACCTCTTTATTAACGCTACCATTCAACGCCGAGCCTTACCCTTTGACGTGACTCTTGATCCGTTGACTATCCCAGAAGTAAGAGCTAAGGTTGAAGCTGAACTGGAACGCCGCTTAGCTCGTGAAAATGATCCAACTACAAAATGGTATTCTGGCGATCAAGTCAGAGAAATGTTAGGGCTAAACAAATGAAGTATAAAGTAGCGTATCAAGATGAGCTTTACTCCGATGCGGTTGCTATCGAAAAAACAGGGCGCACCAACTTCGGCACGCCCTGCAAAACATGTACTTGTTTAAGGTTTTGCCTGCACTCCCCTACGCACTCCGCTCCAAACTCAGCTTGTCCGCCACCAGGGCAATAAACTCGCCGTTGGTGGGTTTTTCATCCAACGAGCACACATTGACGCCAAACACCTGATTGAGCACCTCGATGCGCCCACGGTTCCAAGCAACCTCAATGGCGTGGCGGATCGCACGCTCCACCTTGCTGGCCGTGGTATTAAAGCGCCGGGCAATGCCGGGGTATAATTCCTTAGTGATGCGGTTGATCATTTCGGGCTGATCCATCACCATCTTTACCGCCTCGCGCAAAAACTGATATCCCTTGATGTGGGCGGGAATGCCGATGGTTAAGAAAAGGCCGGCAATCCGTTCATCCAGCGACCGGGCGGGCAGAACCGTTGGCGCCATCATCGTGGTTTCGGTTCTGGTGGCGCGCCTGCCCGCGATTTCCATCACGCGCTGATACAATACCGGGAAATCAAAGGGTTTTACCATGTAGTAGCGCACGCCCAACTCCACGGCCCGGGTGATGAAGTCGTCGCGGCCCAAAGCGGTGAGGGCGATCACCTCCGGCTCCTTGGGCAGGTTGAGCTGGCGCATCTGCTCCAGCATGCTGTAGCCGTCCATTTTGGGCATGATGATGTCCAAAAGCAGGATGTCTGGCAGCGTTTCGGCAATGATCCGCAGCGCGTCCTCGCCATTGGATGCTTGGCCCACCACGGTAATCCCCTCTTGCCTGGAAAAGAACTTTGCAACTACGCCCCGCAGTTCTACATTGTCGTCCACGATAAGTACCTTCACCTGTTCCATGCTGCCATAGCCCTCCTTCGATTTGGTTGAAACGCGGCCTTTGCGCCTTTTTCTTTTGTTTCGACACAGGAGCCTCCGTCCAAAAGTCGAAATGCGTCGATACTTGTCATATTAATTATTCTTTCATCACTTTTTTCTAGTATAACACATGATGGCAGATTTGGGAAGTATGTTGTCGCTTTTTTTCAAAAAAAAGGCGCTCCGCGCCCCTTTCCTCTATTTAATTATTCACTATTCTCTATCTCTACTCAGCGCGCGAGCGCGCTCGCGCAACGGCGCCATGCCAGCCTAGCAACGCCTGATCCCGCGCGGTCTGGGGCATCGTTGGTTCAAAACGGCGCTCTTGCCGCCAAATTCCGCTCACGGCCGCCAGATCGGGCCACACCTCTACCGCCAGCCCGGCCAGCAGCGCCGCGCCCAGGGCGGTGGTTTCGGTTACCGCCGGGCGCACCACCGGTGTTTGCAGCATATCGGCCTGATACTGCATCAAAAAACCATTGGCGCTGGCGCCGCCGTCTACCCGCAGTTCCTTGGGCCGCACCCCGGAATCCCGGGCCATGGCCTCCACCAAGTCAACGGATTGATAAGCGATGGACTCCAGCGCAGCACGTACGATATGAGCCCTGCCGCTGCCCCGGGTAAGGCCCATGATCAGCCCGCGGCTGTACATATCCCAATAGGGTGCGCCTAGGCCGGTGAAGGCGGGCACCATGTATACGCCGCCGTTGTCGGTAAGGGAAGCCGCCAGGGTTTCGCTTTCGGCGGCACTTTGGATAAGCCCCATCTCGTCCCGAAGCCACTGCACGGCCGCGCCGCCGATAAACACACTGCCTTCCAATGCATACGTAGTCGTTTTGCCGATCCGCCAGGCCACGGTGGATACCAGCCTGTGTTGAGAGGCGACGGGCTTATGGCCGGTGTTCATCAGCAAAAAACAGCCCGTGCCGTAGGTGTTTTTGAGCATACCCAGCCGGTAGCATGCCTGGCCAAACAGGGCGGCCTGCTGATCCCCAGCCATAGAAGCCAGGGGCACAGCTGCGCCCAAGATATCGGCCTTCAGCTCCCCCACCACACCGGCGGTATCGATGACTTCAGGCAACACAGCCCGCGGAATGTGCAAGGCGCGCAACAATGTATCGTCCCAATCCATTGTGTGGATATCAAATAGCATGGTGCGGCTGGCATTGGAAACATCGGTTACATGGGGGCGGCCCTGCACCATGTTCCAGGCAAGCCACGTGTCCACGGTGCCAAAGCACAACTCCCCGGCCTGAGCGCGGGCATGCAGATTCAACTCATCCAACAGCCAAGCAAGTTTGGTGGCGGAAAAGTAAGCGTCGGGGATAAGCCCGGTGGTATCCCGAATATGCTGTTCGAATCCTTGGGCGCATAGGCGCTCCACATAAGGTGCGGAGCGCCTGCACTGCCACACAATGGCATTGTAGACTGGTTTTCCGGTATCCCGCTCCCACAGCAAGGTGGTTTCCCGTTGGTTGGTAAGGCCAACGGCAGCGATCTCCTGGGGACCGATGCCGGTAGCACTCACCAACTGGCGCAGTGCCTGGGTTTGGGTGCCCAATATGGCGGCGGGATCGTGCTCCACCCAGCCAGGCTGGGGATAGATTTGTGGGTATTCAATATTGTGCTGCGCCAGCGCGTTGCCTTGCCTGTCAAACAGCACGGCCCGGGAGCTGGTGGTTCCCTGATCCATGGCGATGATATAATGCTGCATCCTTGGTACCTCCCGATATTAGCGGATTCGCACGCCGTATATCTTGGCTTCCGTGCTGCTCACCACGATCATATCCCGATAGATCGCGGGGGAACAGTCGATGGCCCCGGAACTGAGCTGCAGCGTGTCGAGCACCGTGCCGTTAAAGCCGTCGAGCAGGCGCAGCGCGCCGTTTTTATCCCCGATCACGATGTAGGCCGTGCCCTCGCGGGTGTATACGGCGGTGGGTGAGCTCCAGGTGTTGGCGTCCAGGGGCTGGGCCCATAACTCTGCACCGGTCTCTTTGTTTAGGGCAAACATGGTGGCGCCGTCGGAGGTTTTGTCCACGGTAAAGACCACCATATCGTAGATGCCTTCCTTGCCAATCAACGGAGAAGAGGCAACGCCATTGCGTACGTCATTGCGGTGATACTGCACCCGCACCGTGTTTTCCCAGATCATTTCGCCGGTAAGCGCATCAAAACGGCGCATGAAGGCGTTTCGGGCGCCGTCCCCGGTAAATCGAACAATGGTGCCCACATACAGCGCTACAGAACCGTCCGCGCTCTCTTCCAAGGCCACGGAGGCGTGGGCGCTGTCCTTTAGGTTTACGGCCCAAACGCAAGTCATGGTTTCCATGTCCACGCACTGCAATATGCCCGCGATATCCGCAAA
>WQXF01000164.1 GCA_009784985.1 Clostridia bacterium
AAAGAATATACTTGAACAGGAGTGACACTGTATGCCCATTACCCGAACTCCCTTTGGCGTTACCAAGGCCGGCGAATCGGTGGAACGTTTCACCATGACCAACCAGAGTGGCGCAGCCGTGTCGGTGATCACCTACGGCGGAACGCTGGTCTCCATCTTGGTGCCTGATCGTTATGGCGTATTGGGCGATGTGTGCTTGGGCCTAAACAGCGTGGCGGACTACGAAAGCGCGGGCGGATACCTGGGCGCGCTCATTGGCCGCTACGGCAATCGCATCGCGGGCGGCCACCTGGAAGTGGGCGGCAAAACCTATCAACTGGCCCGCAACGAAGGCAACAACCACCTCCACGGCGGCGATGCGGGCTTCGACAAAAAGGTGTGGGCCGCGGAATGTGCAGAGGAACCAGGCCGCGACAGCGTCATCCTGCGCTACGTGAGCCCCGATGGGGAGGAATCCTTCCCCGGAGCCCTCACCACCACCGTTACCTACAGTTGGGACGACAACAACGCCCTTTCCATCCACTACCATGCCGTTAGCGACCAGGAGACCGTGATCAACCTTACCAATCACGCTTACTTTAATCTGGCCGGTCATGCCGCTGGAACCATTGAAAATCACGAAATTTGTATCGATGCCGATGCCTACACCCCCGTGGACGCCGCCTGCATCCCCACTGGCGAAATTGCACCGGTGCAAGGCACGCCCTTTGATCTGCGCGCCTCCAAACCCATCGGCAAGGGCATAAACCTTGAAAACGAGCAGTTACAGATCGGCAAGGGATACGATCACAACTTTGTGCTCAACAATCCGGGCGTTGGAAAACGCAAAGCCTGCGAATTGTTCGATCCCAGATCCGGCAGGATGATGGAGACCCATACCGACCTGCCCGGCCTGCAGTTCTACGCCGGGAACATGCTGGACATCCCCTTTACAGCAAGGGATGGTGCACGCTACACCCGGCGCAACGGCCTGTGCCTGGAGACGCAATTCTTCCCGGACACACCAAACCAGCCGGGTTTTCCGCGCTGTACTTTCGAGGCAGGCGAGGCTTTTGACAGCACGACGGTGTATACGTTCAGCGTGCGCGGAAAGCAATGAACAAATAACAGTGAACAGTGAACAATAGGCTACGGCAAAGTCAATCAGTTGCACGTAGCCTATTGTTCACTGTTCACTGTTCACTGTTATTTGTTCACTATTCAAAAAGCCCCGGATTCCTCAAAAAAACCCCTCTCATCTCCAGCCCGCCAGCAAGGGAGCGCACCTGCGTGCCCTCCACAAAAAAGATCACGCGCCGCACATCGCTGAACTCGGTGAGCAGATTGACGATGGCGTATACGACATTGCGCTCCTCCCACTCGCTTAGGCCTCTGCACGCCTGGGCAAAACGCGCCGATAAATTCACCAGCGCCACACTGTCTTGCAGCGAGATGGCCAGGAAATCTTCGTTGCTCACACCCGGGGGCAGGGCGGGAATCAGATCCTGCCGCCCATCGGTAGGTTGGGGCCCAAGCAGCAATTGCCCCAGCAGGGCGCGGGGCTGCAAACGCTCGATGGCCCGCACAGGCCGGTCCACCTTCACCAGCCGGGCTCCGCTCTGGTTGGGCAAAGCGATGGAGCCAAAAGCGCCCACGGCATCCCAAAAATACGCCGGGACCCACACATCGCCACTGGCTGAGAGGGGCCGCCCATCCAGCGACTCAGCCTCGCTCAGATCAGTGAGGGCATGAACACCGATCCGCACCTGCACGCCACGCACATGGGGCAGGATGGACGTTACGCTCTGGGTAAGCAAGGCGCAAAGCATGCCCCTGGTTACACCGTGTTCAACCAGCGCCGTGCCCAGCTCATCGTAAAAATTAAAGCGGATCACCCGTGTAACAGAATCGGCCTGGAGCAACTCCTCGGGGTCGCCGTACAGATAGCGGTTTAGGTCGGGCAGGGCCTGTGTTTGTTCTGCGCCTTTGGAAATCTCCCATAACACGCTGCGGATTAGCGTGGTGACTTGAGCGTCGGCAAAGGCCACATTGCGTACCTGGGGGGTGATAAACCGGCCACCGGCCACCGGCACATATACAGTGATCAGCTTGGCAAAACCCTGATGATCTACGTTTTCCAACAGGGCCTCCTGATGCCGCCAGGCCGCGTCTACATCGGTGTTGGGCTGGCGTGCCAGGGTGCCGAAAGGAATGTTGCTTCCGGCCGCGATGCCCTCCTCCCTGCCCTCCACCAACACGTTCACATAAGAAACATAGGGCAACTCGGTGAGGGTATTGGCGATGGCCATCCGCGCGGCAAACATCTCCCTGGGCGTAAGCGCCCGTACCACGGAAGATAACATCACAGTGGCCACGCCGCCAGCCACAATCACAGAAGGCCCTCCCCCCGTATGCAGGGAACCGGCAGGCAGGGGCGACCGAAGCCCCTGGGGCGCGGAGCCGCCCAGCAACACACGCAACACCGCCTCGGCCTCGCTCTCACCGCCAAGCACGGTCACCTCTGCGGCAAAAGCGCGCAATTGGGAGCCATCGGGCGTAAGGTAATGAAGTGAGGTGTGTATGGTGCGATCAGCAATGGCATCGGCAACCGGCGCTTCAAACTCCACCCGGATATCATGGGCCGACGATTCGGCGGGCGCACGCTCACGGATTGGCGCAACGCAGCCGCTTAGCAACACAACGCACATCAGGCAAATCAACGCGCGCCACAGCTTTCTACTCAATCCACACTCACCTCTCTTCAGAAATGTACAAATTAAATGTATAGTGTACATTAATTCTGCATCAGCCTCATCAGCGTTTCATACGGCAGCTTCCAACTCCCCCGCTCCCGCACCATTGCCACCGGCGCCTGCTGTATCTCCCAGTCCTGCCCATCCTTGCGCATGATGCGGGCGGATACGCAGAGTGTGGCGGTGGCGCCATCCACACTCACAGTGCCGGTGGTTATCCGATAAAAGAGCAGCGACCGCTCCTCCTCGCCAATCCGTGCCAAAAAATCAGTTTGGGAGGGCAATATGGTTCCGTCCGGGCCAACTCGCAGCAAAAAGGCGTACAACATCAGCCAATCCTTTCGCTGCCAGGCATCCAGCGCTACGTTCAGCGCCAAGTGGGGCGTGAGCACAACCTGTTCCTGACGGGTTTGGGGCGGCAGCAGGGCATCCGGGTCGCCCCCAAAAAACGGCGCGTTGCGCACCCGCGCGCCCTGCATATCTTCAGGCCCGGTGGAAACCAGGAACCGCACCGTGTCGCAGCGCCCCCCCTCGGTAAGGGCGTTGGTGATGGCCTGGATTGCCAGCCTGCGCCTGCGAGGTACCTCCTGGGCCCAGAACTCGTAATGCTCCCAATCTTGGGGGGCGTCGGCAGGCGGATCCAAAAAACGCGCGCCCAGTATCACGGTTACTTGGCGGTCATCGTCTTTGTTTACGCCTAGGAGCCGGTCGTTGGCGGTAAACAGGGGCGCCAGCTCCAACGAGGTGGCGCTGGGCCCGGCCATGAGCGCCCGCACAATGGCCAGCTCCACCGTTTCGTTGCGGGCCACCTCCAGCACGCGGGCCTCCTGGGCCAAATACTCGGTTTGCATGTAGCGGAAGTAGAGGGTTACGGTTACCGTGTCCCTTTGGGTACCTGCGGCGGCCATCTGGGCCGAAATCGCCACGGCGGGATCGAGGAGCGTATCGTTGGGCGAAAGCAGGGGCTGCACATACGATAATGCAACCAACAGCACACATGTGAGCAGTAAAGCGGCGCTTAACTTTCGCAAACGAATCCCCCCCTTATTTCGCTGGTAACTCAATCGTAAACGTAGTCCCCTTATCAATTTCGCTCTGTACATTCACGGTACCGCCATGGAGACGCACGATCTGCTGCACGATGGACAGGCCCAGGCCAGTGCCGCCGGTGTCCCGGGCACGGGCCTTGTCTACCCGGTAAAAACGGTCGAACACCAGGGGCAGGTCGGTTTTGGGGATGCCCATGCCCGTATCGGAAATCTTCAGCACCGCGTCGCGGCCCACCAACTCCAGGCTCACACGAATCTTGCCGCCAACCGGCGTGTACTTGATGGCATTGTCGATCAGGTTATACATCACCTGCTGGAGCTTGGCCGGATCGGCAAACATCTCGCAATCGTTGTGCAGCGCCACCTCGATCTCGTGCCCCCGGTCGGCGGCCAAAGGGGCCAGCCTGCGCACCGCTTCTTTTACGGCGTTGGAGAGCAGCATCATCTCCCGGCGCAGGCGCATCTTCTGGCTGTCGATATGCACCAGGGTCAGCAGGTCGCCGATCACCTGGTTGAGCCGGTCGATCTCCTTGTTGATATCCTGCATAAATTCCCGGCGCAGGGTGGCGTCCATATCGTCTTGATAGATCAATGATTCCAACAGTATCTTCATGGTGGATAGGGGCGTTTTGAGCTCGTGGGAGGCATTGGACACAAATTGATTGCGGGATTGCTCCAATTGCTCCAGCCGCTCGGACATTTGATTAAACGTTTCGGCCAGCCGCCCCATCTCGCCACCGCCGCTCACCCGCACGCGGCCGGTAAAGTCGCCCTTGGACATCTGCCGGATACCGGCGGTGAGCGCGGCGATGGGCCGGGTGATCCACCGGGACATAAACAAAGACAACACTACAACACCCAGGGTGGCGATCAAAAAGTAGAGCAGCATCCGGTCGCGCAGGGCGGCCAGGGAGTCCACCAGGCTCTGCACCTCGTTGGAATACAGCAGCACGCCCACCCGCTGCCCATTGTACTCCATGGCAGCGGTAAAGTACCCCACCCACACCATGCCGTCGCCCCTGCCCCACAGCCGGTCCAGCCAAGATACGTTTTGATGGGAGCCATCGCCCGGCACCCGATGGAAGCCGTGATCCACGCTGGCCCCTTCGTGCAGGATGCTATTGACCTCGGCCAGTTCCAGGCGTTTGCCGCTGAAAGCCGAAAAGGTATCGGCCTGCACCTTGCCGTCCATATCCAATACCAAAAGCCAGCCGCCAAGCTGGCGGCCGGCCTGTAAAAGCTCCTCGTACAGTTTTGCGCCGTCCGCGGCGTGCATCGGCCCGGCGAAGCGCGTGGCCAGGGCTTCCACGGCGCTCTTCTCTACCCGCACCCTTTCCATAAACAGCG
>WQXF01000165.1 GCA_009784985.1 Clostridia bacterium
CGCCAACAAAGACGACTTTATCGAGCAATTAAAACTAGAGACTATCTTAGATATCGCCGATTTGCCGGGCACCTACCTGCGCACTGCCCGCTGCAAGGAGTTTTTGCTGCCCGAATACCAGCGTAAAGCCGCGGACAATGTGCGCGCCTTGGGCCTGGACGGCCTGGTGATTATCGGCGGCGACGGAAGCTTTAAGGGTGCGCTGGATCTGTGCCGCCTGGGCATTCCCTGCATCGCCATTCCAGGTACCATCGACAATGACTTGAATTATACTGACATGACCCTGGGGTATGATACGGCGTTAAACTGCTGCGCCGACGCCATCCGTTCGATCCGCGCAACTTCACGCTCCCACTGCCGCCCGGCGGTGGTGGAGGTGATGGGCCGCCATTGCGGTGATATCGCGTTGCGGGCCGCGGCCTGCACCGGCTCGGAGATCGTGTTGGTGCCCGAGATGCCCTGGTCGGTAGACCAAGTGGCGGACAGGCTCAACTATCAAATCGACAAGGGCAACCTGCGGGTGACCGTGGTGGTGGCCGAGGGCGCTTACAAAGATTCCATGGAGCCCTTTGATGTGTACGGTTTTTTGCACAACTTCCCCGGCGCGCCCAAACCCTGCTACCCCGATGAACCCATGACCGCCACGCGCCTGGCTTCGATTTTAAAGCGCAAGTGCGGTATGGTGGAGGCCCGGGCTACGGTGCTGGGATACGTCCAGCGCGGCAACCAGCCTTCGGCCTACGATGCCGCCTTTGCTTTTGAGGCCGCAAGCCTTGCCGTAAAGCTGATGACCGAGAACCTAACCCGGCTGGATGGGGGGGAACCCATCGAAAATTACGCCATTGGCATCCGCAAAGGGAAAATCAATTATTTGCCCATTGACGAGGCATTGCAAAAAGAACAGCGGTTTAACAAAAGGTTATACAAGCTGATCAACAATCAGCAATAATATTGCATATCCGTGTGTGCACTTCGGGAAACAACCTGATGATACGTACAATTTCTTTGCATTTTGAAGGATCTTGCAAAACCTCATAGCTCACATTAAAGTCGCCATCGGCTTCTTTTAGCTGACTTTCCAACGCATCAAGCGTTTTGTATTCCTTGTCAAGCAACGGCGCAATGCGGGCTAGTTCCGGATTCATTTGTATGGCGCGGTCGGTTGTATGCCGCTTAGAAAAAATGTTTGTGGCGATCATACAAATGTAGATGCAGTAGTACCGCCAATGAGCAATACTATTGTAGGCTTCAAAGGTCTCTTTTGACATTCGGTAGAAATCGCTCTCCAGCATATTGGCCCATTGCTCAAATGCGTCATTTCCGAAAAACACATCGCCGCTTTGGCAAGGAGGCGTTTGCATGAGTTTGGGGGCACTTAACAATGCTTGTTTATATGCTTGTGCAATGGGGGGCGTTGCTATTTTATCTCCAATAAACACAAAGGTATAGGGCAAGCCGTCATCAAGGGAAAAGGGAAGCAAGTCCGTGGCTTCTTCCGGCAGGCGATAAAAGCACTCGCCGTTGTTTTCGTAGCCGATAATGCACGATACCTCATCGGTGGGCCATTGTTCGCCGTCCCCGGCTGGTGAATGGAAAAACCCTTTGCCGATAACAGGAATGCCTCTATCCATATATTCCATGATCTTGGCCTTGCATTTCTGTTTGTCGTTTTGCCATTCCTCGGCATCGATGTATGTAAAATCATATCCGATGGCATCAAAGACACGCTTGATTAACGCATAGTCGAACTTCGACTGCGAGAAGCAGGTGTGCCATTTGTTTTGATTCGTTCCATACACTTGCACATAACAATCGCCAGAAACGGCGGAGAAAAACCAGTAATCGTACTGTTCGTCTTCGCCAATACACTCCATCAAAAACTTCATGCAGCCGTTAAAAACATAGTTCTGCCCCTGCTCAGGGTATTGCAGTTGGTGAATGGGCAAGTGGTCTATCAGTTTGCGTGACATATCAAATCCTCCCTGTATGGTTAAATGGATGGTTAGCGGATGAAAGGTCTTTATTTTGCTCTTTTCCTTCCGCACGCTTGACGGGGCAATCCCGTGAAACCTTGTGAAAGCCTTTGAAAAGCCCTCTTGGGTGTCATATTGATATTTCATGGCCACATCGATGATTTTGCTTTTTGCGTGCAGCAGCTCCTGGCCCGCTAAACTTAATCGCCTGTTGCGAATATACTCGCCGACTGTCGTTCCTGTCACCAAATTGAAAATTCGCTGAAAATGCGAGGGAGAGGCGTACACTTTATTCGAAATATCATCCACACTTATATCATGGGCGAGATGGTTTTCGATATAATGGATTGCTTTTGTCAGGCTTTGAATCCAGTCCACAGGTTACCCTCCTTCCTTGCCATAGTATAACAGAACCACAATGGGGAAGTCATGTCTAAGAAGGCTTTCGTTTGTCAGGTTTTTGTATTTTAATTATTTACTTATTTATAGCGATTAAACCCTCCCTCACTGGCGATGACCTGGCCTGTGATCCATTTGCCATAAGCGCTGTGAAGAAAAAGGGCTAGATCCGCCGTGTCATCGGGCGTACCCCAATGCCCTAACGGGAACATGGACGCAACGGCTGCATGGGCTTCGCCAACACAGTATCCGGTATCGTTGGGCCCGGGATTGATGCAATTGACCCGAATGTTTTTTGCTCCAAGCAAATAAGCGGCCTGCCTGCACAGGCCAATGATCGCTTCTTTCGAAACACAATAGGCAATTTCGTTTGTCATGGGGCCTAAGTATTGGCCGCTGGTAAACAGCGTGATGGCATTGCTTCTTGCGGTATCCGCTTGGCTCACAAAGGCCTGTATTATCATCATCGAAGCACGCACGTTTACATGCAAGTGGGCGTCGATATGCTCGGGTGTCCATTGGCCAATCTCGCCATAGGTAGAGTAGGCGTGATTCAGAATCATGCCGTCAAGGCCACCGAGTTTTGCCGTGGCTTCTGTCACCACGTTTTCGGCAACACCCGGTTTTGCCAAATCTCCTGACGTGAGCGCTGTTACACTTAAGCCCGAGGCATGGAGCTGTTTTGCTAAAGTTTCCGTGGCTTTTGGTGCGGCAGATTTGAAGCCCATCAACACATCGTAATCAGAAAAACCATGGATGGCAAGGTTGGCTCCGGCCTCCGCAAACCGCCGGGCAAGGGTAGCGCCGATGCCCACAGGGCGGCTAACGCCGGTGATGAGGATTCGCTGGCCGTCTAATCTTAAAGATGAGTTGTTCATTGCTTGTTCCCTTTTTGAATTAATAAGGACGGATGCTCTCATCCGCCCTTGTAAGCCTATTTTTATTTCGCCAGTATCTTTTTGAGCTTTGCGTAGCGGGGCAGGGAGTACTCTGTGGGGCGCTCTACCGTGCCCTGGATCAGCGGCAGCACATAGTCCACAAACTCTTGGGTAACGCCGCGCCCACCGGGGGCAATCCACTCCAGCGGCACTTTCTTTTCAAAGTTGGCCACGTCCTTCAGGGGCAGGAGTTTGGTGGCACAGGTGTATCCCTGTTTGCCCCGTGTGCAATCAAAGCCTACCATCTTTCCGGTTTCTCCGGCGATGGCGGCTTCAACGGCGGTTTTTCCCGCTAGGAAAGCTTCTTCCACATCGGCCTTGGCGGCAAGATGGGCCCCGGCGCGCTGCAAAAGGCTTAGCTCAATGCCGCGCACCTTGGCTCCCGTGCGGCCCTTGATCACGCTGGCCAGGTACACGGCTAGGCCGCCCAGCTGCGCGTGGCCAAAGGAGTCCTTTTCACCGGCGATATCCGAGCCATACTCAGAAATCAGCTTGCCGTCCTTATCGTGTATGCCTTCGGATACCGCCACCAGCACTTTGCCTTTGGATTTGTATATCTCGGTAACGTCGGCCACGAAGGTATCGATGTCAAACGCCGTTTCCGGGAGGTAGACCAGGTCCGGGCCTGCACCGAAATGGGAAGCCAAGCCTGCGCTGCCCGCAAGCCAGCCCGCGTGGCGCCCCATGATCTCTACGATGGTGATCTGGCCCTTGTCGTACACATTAGCGTCCTTTGATATTTCCATGCAGGTGGTGGCGATGTACTTAGCAGCGCTGGCAAAACCCGGGCAATGATCCGTGCCAAAAAGGTCGTTGTCTATGGTTTTGGGCACGCCCATCACGCGGCAGTCGTAATTCACCCGCGTCATGTAGCGGCTGATTTTTTCGCAGGTATCCATGGAGTCGTTGCCGCCGTTATAAAAGAAATAGCGTACATCGTACTTTTTAAAGATTTCCAGGATGCGTTTGTAATCCGTATCGTCCACGTCGGGGTCGGCGATCTTATAGCGCACCGAGCCCAGCTCGGACGAGGGGGTGTTCATCAGCAGGCTCAGTTCGTACTCGTCTTCCAGGCCCATATCGTAGAGCTTATCGTCCAAAACGCCGCGGATGCCGTGGGCAGCGCCCAAAACCCGTGTGATTTCTGGGGAATCCAATGCGGTTCTGATCACGCCGTAAGCGCTGGCGTTGATCACCGATGTGGGGCCACCGGACTGGCCGAATATGCATGCGCCTTTAAGTGTGTTGCTCATTTTGTTGAAGCCTCCCAAACATATTTTCCATGGGATTATAGCACCATGTATGCGTAAAGTAAAGCAAATCAAGCGCGAAGCGCGCCTGCGTTTCCTCGCCGGATAGGCCCAGCACGCTCTGCAATAGGCTCTGGGTGTTGTAGGCATAGCTCACCTTTTGGCCGTTGGGATACACCAGGCCGGTTTTGCGGCCGATGCCGTCATACTCGTAGGATAGGATGCTTCCGTCGGGCTGCTTCACCTGCTTGAGCAGGCCGGGCAGGGCATAGTCGAACTCCGTGCGGTTCTTTTGATCCGGATTCTCCGCCTGCCAGTCTTCCATCTCGATCAGCTGACCC
>WQXF01000166.1 GCA_009784985.1 Clostridia bacterium
ACCAGCGTGGTAATGGTGCGGATGATCAGCGAACCTACCACCGTGCCGGCCAGATTAAACTTCCCGCCCTTCATGCTGGTGCCACCGATAACCACGGCCAGGATTGCGTCCAACTCAAAGAAGAGGCCGGCATTGTTAGAATCGTTAGAAGAGATGCGGCTGGCAAATATCAAGCCCGCCATCCCTGAAAGGAAACCGGTAAGGGCGTAAGCAATCAAAATCACACGATCAGAACGGAGGCCGGATACCCGGCTGGCGTTGCGGTTGATGCCTACCGATTCCACAAACATACCAAAGGAAGTAAGCCGAGTAAACAAGGCTACACCGGCCACCACCAGCACCGTCCAGATAATGGGCATGGGCAGGTACAAAAAGCTGCCCCGGCCGATGAATTGGAAGGGCGAGTAGAGGGTGGTAAACTGCTTGCCGTCGGTCACAATCTGGGCAATGCCACGGCCCGCCACCATCAGCACCAGGGTAGCGATGATGGGCTGCAGCTTCACTTTGGATACCAGCACACCGTTAAACAAACCCATGGCTAGGCATACCAACAGGGGCACGGCAATCACCAAAAAGAAGGGCTGCACGGTAAAGTCCCCCGGTGTATTGTACACCGTTACATCCCATCGCAAAAACTTGAGCGCTATCGCGCCGGACACCGCCACCAACGCGCCCACCGAAAGGTCGGTGCAGCCCAGGGCAATCACCAGGGTCATGCCCATGGCGATGATGGTAATCTCCGCCGAACGATTCACGATGTCCACCAGCGATCCAAACAACATGCCGGTCTCCGCATTGTATTCGATCCGGAAAAAGTCCGGGCGCAGAACAAAAGCCACCGCAAGGATCAGCATTTCCGCCATAATGGCCCAGAATAACTTGGACTTCAAAAGAGATTCGCGGTTTTTCATGCGGATTCACCTGCCTCCCCTGCGATAATGTGCATGATATCGGCCTGGGTGCAATCGTCGCCCGGCAGTTCGGCAGCCTTTTCGCCGTCGCGCATGATCAGGATGCGATTGCTACAGCGAATGATTTCGTCCAACTCCGAGCTGATAAAGATCACCGACATGCCTTTTTCGCACATCTCCAGCATCAGTTTTTGTATTTCGGCCTTGGCGCCCACGTCGATGCCCCGGGTGGGCTCATCCAGGATCAGCACATCGGGATGGGTGGCCATCCAGCGGGCCAAGATCACTTTTTGCTGATTGCCGCCCGATAGTTCGCCTACCCGCTTCTCCGCGTCGGGGGTGGCGATGGCCAGCAATTTGATGTATTGATCCGCCAATTCGTTCTGCTCCCCGCGGGACATAGGCTTCATGAACCCACGCTTGGCCTGCACCGCCAAAGCGATGTTTTCCCGCACCGTTAGGTCGCTGATGATGCCGTCCCTTTTGCGGTCCTCGGGGCAAAAGGCCATCTTTTGGTTGATGGCGTCCAGGGGCATCTTAAACTTCACCGGCTGACCCCGCAGCTTAACAACGCCTTGGGTTGGTTTGGCCACGCCAAAAAGCATCTCGGCGGTTTCGGTGCGGCCCGAACCCAACAGGCCCGCAAAACCCAACAATTCGCCCTGCTTTAAAACCAGGGAGATGTCTTCCACCTTGCCGGGAATCCCCGTATTTTCGGCTTCCAGCATCATCTGAGCGTCTTCTTTTTGTTCCGCGCGTTTTAGGTTAAAGATTTCGTTAATATCCTTGCCGATCATGCTGGTAACCAAGTCCAGCTTGGTAATCGCTTGGGCCTGGTATTCGCCCACCAGCTTGCCGTTGCGCAGCACGGTGATACGGTCGGATATCTCAAACACCTGATCCAAGAAATGCGTAATAAATATGATACCCAAGCCCTGGTCGCGCAGATCCCGCACCACCTTAAACAGGCGCTGCACCTCGTTTTCGTCCAGGGAGGAGGTGGGTTCGTCCAGGATCAACACTTTGGCCTGCACATCCACCGCCCGTGCAAGGGAAACCATTTGCTGGATAGCGGTAGAAAAATACAACAACGGGCGGGTCACGTCGATGTGGACATCAAAGCGGCCCAACAGCTCCACGGCGCGCCGGTTGATTTCTTTCCAGTGAATTTGGCCGTTCCGCATGGGCTGGCGGCCTATAAATATGTTTTCCGCAACCGTAAGGTTGGGGCACAGGTTAATCTCTTGGAATACGGTGGAGATGCCCATCTCCATGGCGTGCTGGGGTGTGGTTGGTTTGATTTCTGCGCCGTCCAGCACGATCCGCCCCGCGTCCATGTGGTTAACGCCGGTTAGGCACTTGATCAGGGTGGATTTACCTGCCCCGTTCTCGCCCAATAAGGCGTGCACTTCCCCACGCCGCAGGGTAAAATCCACCTTGTCCAGCGCCTTAACGCCCGGAAACTGGATTTCCATCCCCCGCATGGTCAAAATGGTTTCCTGCTCCACGCGCAAACTCCCCCCTGTCAGACAGAATGATGAGTAGCAGCGGATGGGGGATGCTCCCCCATCCGCTGCCGCAGATTACTCAGTATGTTCTACAAAGCTTGTGGTAAAACCTGCGCAATCTGCGCAATCGGTTAAGTTTTTAGTACACGCGCTCGTCGATCGCGTCGGCAGCCTTGATGGACACCCTGCCATCGGCGGAGTACACGATGCCGCCCTCTACGCAGAACGCAAACTCTTCGGGGTTGATGATGTCTCTGCTGGGCTCGCCGCCGGCCTCAAGGTACTTGATCAGCTCAACAACAGCAGCGGAGTACAGGGGCGTGCACTCGATGGTGGCGTTCATTTCGCCGGCCACGATCACGTCAAAGGCGTTCTTTACGGCGTCGCAGCCTACGATGATGATGTCCACGCCGGGCACCATGCCCGCGGCCTTGATGGCGTCGATGGCGCCGAGGGCCATGTCGTCATTCTGGGCGAGAACTACGTCGATCTTGTCGATGGACTTCAGGAAGCTCTCCATTACGGCCAAGCCTTCGGCACGGGTGAAGTTGCCGGTTTGGGAACCCACAACGTTCAGGTTGGGGTAGAGCTCAATGGCTTCGAGGATGCCAGCGGAACGATCCATGGCGGCAGCGGAACCGGTGGTGCCTTCCAGGATCACAACGTTCACTTCTTCGTCGCCGCGGCCAACGCTGGCCATGTAATTGCCGGTCCAATGGGCCATACGGCGGCCTTCTTCAACGAAGTCTCCACCAAAGGCGCCCACGTACTCGATCACTGCCATGGTCTCGGCATCGGGCATACGGTCAACCAGGATCAGCGGAATCTCGGCCTCGTTGACTTCTTTGAGAACCTCTTCCCAGCCGGTGGAAACCACGCCGGTGAACAGGATGTAGTCCACGCCCTGCGTGATGAAGCTGCGCAGCGCCGCTACCTGATTGGGCTGCTGCTGCTGGGCATCGCTGTACACATAGTTCCAGCCTTCGGCTTCGATGCCGGCCTTCATGTCGTCGGTGTTGGCGGTGCGCCAGTCGGACTCCTGACCGATCTGCGAGAAAGCGATGGTGAGGCCCAGCGCGCTGGTGGCGGTCATCAACATGACCAGCGACAGCAATACGGCAACCAGTTTCTTCATAATGGGTTCCTCCGTTCAATTTTGTGGAGTTTGCCACTCCTTCTGCTTGAGTATATAGCAGAAATAGCAAAAGATTCAACAGACAGGCTTCCGAAAAAACGTTGGAGATTTTCCGGCGCTGCAATATTTTCGTAAAAGTGAATCCATAAAGGGGGGAATTTTCTTAGATAACTGTGTGAATTTACGATTTCTATCCCCGGCAAGAGGCCCTGTAGTCCCTGGGGTTCATGCCCACATGCTTTTTAAACAAGTATCGAAAGTAATGGGGATCGTTGTAGCCGATCTTCTCGGCGATCTCCGCCGAAGTCAGTTCGTTGTTTTGCAAAAAAGCCTGGGCCTTTTCCATGCGCAACTGGGTAAGGTACTCGATGAATGTACTGCCCATCTCCTGGCTAAACACGGTGCAGAAATGATTGTTGCTCAGCGACACATGCTCGGCCACATCCCGCAGCATGATCTCGGGCCGGTAATAGTTGGCCTCGATGTACCGGCAGGCCTTTCGCACCGCGGGGCTATACAGGGTAGGCGAATGCCTGTCCCGGTACTCCAGAGCGCGGATCAGCAATCCGCTGGCGTATTCCAGTATACCCGTGGTGGATTGGATTTCGCTTAAGATGCTGTCGATCTGCAGGGTTTCGGGCAGCACTTCCGATGGCTCCCGGCCGCACTGCTCCACAATGCGGGAGGCCGCCAGCAGCATGTCCACAATCACATAGTTGGTCATCATGGAGGATTTGGAAAGAGCATCGCCGATGGGCTGCAAGTAAGCCTGGATCACCGGCATGGCATTGCCCGCGCTTATATGCCGCAGTTGATCGTACAGGGGCAGCATGTTGAGCTGCATAAGCTCCGGCGGCATGGCAGGAACCGTATCTTCCGCACCAACGATCTGCTTGCGTGCATCGGCGGCGGCAAGCAAAACCTCTGCGTCGGCCAACGAACTGTTCAGGCCGCCCAAGGCCTCCACCGGCCCGCCGATTGCCACGCGCAGGCCCACGTCGCCATCCCGTTCCAACTCGTGCTTTACTGCCTGGGCAAAGGCGTAGGCGCGCTCGTCCAAGTCAGCGGCCGTATCC
>WQXF01000167.1 GCA_009784985.1 Clostridia bacterium
GTGGGCTCGCTGATTTTCGAGGTCAAGGATCTGTTTAAACTCGAAGGCGGCATTGGCAGCGCCATTCCGGGCGGCTGGCTCGCGCCGCTGATCGGTGTGCTGGTGGCGGCGGCCAGCGGCTATGTCGCCATCCGGTGGATGCTACGGCTGGTGCAGCGCGTGTCGCTGCGCTGGTTCGCGCTGTACACGGGCGTGCTGGGTGTGCTGGTGCTGGCCGATCACTTTGTGTTTCATGTGTTGCTATAGCACACAAAATATATAATCATGCGTGTTTTTGTAGAGGGCGATGACCTCATCATCCCGCATCTTTCATAATATCGCTAGGTTTCGCGGGCCGATGTGGGCATCGGCCCCTACTTTTTGTACGCCATATCTTGTATTCGGGGCCCGGAGTAGGTACAATAGAGAGTAGATATGCGATCGGCAGATGAGGGAGGAACGATATCTATGCACGGCATGCAGCAAGTAACGCTCCTGGACTTTGGCGCGGCGTACACACAACGGCTCGCGCGGATCATCCGTGACGCAAACGTGTATTGCGAGGTGCTGCCCCACACCGCTCCATTGGATGCCGTGTTGGCCGGCAAACCGCGCGGCTTGATCCTGTGCGGCGGCGGGATGAGCGTGGCTTTGCAGGATGCGCCGCGGGGTCCGGAGGGGCTTTTTTCGCGCGGCGTGCCCATGCTGGGCATCGGCTACGGCTTTACCTTGATGGCCCAAGTGTTGGGTGGGGAGATGCACCCGCTTCCGGAGCCGGGGGCCGAAGAAGAGATCGAGATCAAGCTTGCAGCCAACAGCGCGCTGTTTGCCAAGGCCGCGGCTTCTTTCCGCGTGCATGGTCGCTGCGCCGATCACGTGGAGCGGTTGCCCCAGGGCTTTACCGCCACCGCCCTGTGCGCCAATGGCCGCGTATTCTGCATGGAGGACACCCGGCGCAAGCTGTACGGTGTCGCAGCGCATGGGGATGTGGGCGAGCATCCGGAGAGCTCGCAGATGTTGCACAACTTTTTGTTTTCCATATGTGGTTGCGCCGGTGATTGGAACATGGAGGCCTTCATCGAGGCGTGCGTGCAGGACATACGCGCCCAGGTCGGTCAGGGGCGGGTGCTGCTGGGCCTGTCGGGCGGGGTGGATTCTTCGGTGTGCGCGGCGCTCATCCACAAGGCGGTGGGCGACCGGCTGACTTGCGTGTTTGTGGATACCGGCTTTATGCGCAAAGATGAGCCCGAGCAGGTGCGCGAGGTGTTTACGCGCGTGTTTCCGGTGCACTTGGTCAGTGTGGACGCGGCGGACCGCTTCCTTGCCAAGTTGGACGGCGTGGACGACCCCGAGATCAAGCGCAAGCGCATCGGCGCCGAGTTTATCGAAGTATTTGCCCAGGAGGCTCGGGCGCTTGGCCAACTGGATTTCCTGGGCCAGGGCACGATCTATCCCGACATCATCGAATCGGGCGCCATACCCGGCGCAACCGTGATCAAGAGCCATCACAACGTGGGTGGCTTGCCCAAGGATCTGCACTTCGCCGGCCTAGTGGAGCCGTTGCGCTATCTGTTCAAAGACGAAGTGCGCCGCGTGGGCGAGGCGCTTGGCCTGCCCGTTGATATGGTGTGGCGGCAGCCCTTCCCAGGCCCCGGCCTGGCGGTGCGCGTGATCGGCCCGATCACCGCAAAAAAGCTTCGCATCGTGCGCGAGGAGATCGCTGCTGCCGGCCTGGATCGCTCCATCAGCCAATACTTTGCGCTGCTCACCGGCACGCACACCGTGGGCCTGCACGGCGGCGAGCGCAGCTACGATCACACCGTGGCCATCCGCGCCGTGGTGACCGACAATTTTGTAACGGCGGACTGGGCGCGCGTGCCCCACGATGTGCTGGCGCGCATGTCTTCCCGCATCGTGGCCGAGGTGCCGGGCGTAAACCGCGTGGTGTTCGATATTACGGGCAAGCCTCCGGCGGCGATAGAGTGGGAATAGCGGGTCAAACGTCGTAAACCGTTGAAAACACTAGGTTTTTGACCGCTTGATTCTCGCCGTGGCAACGTTTTGGCAACACTGATTGATTATCCGAAAAGCAAAGAGCTAACTGATTTTGCGTGTCAGTTAGCTCTTTTTTCGTCCAAATCACTTCGGGTAGTTGTAGCGCCATGTGTCGTACTCCTCTTTTGTGATCTTGCCGTTTTTCAGTTTTTCGGCCTCCTGTTGCCACGCATGGAACATATCAAACATGGAAAGGTAGGTGGTTCCCTTGAGCTTATCCAGCCGGAGGCACAATTCTCCGTCAATAGCGCTGATGTGGAGGCCGTATAAGTCCTCCAGCGCGAACAGCGTATGCGCCAACCCCACATAGCTGTCTATATCAGGTAGATCAAGCGCCCGAGGGCTAACCTCCAACGCATGGGCGATGTCAGCAGTCAGTTTCTCCTTCGGCGCTCTCGTGCCAGATTCGTATTGTGCGATGCGGACATCGGCCGTTTTTTCATCAAAGCCGGCAGCCATGCCAAGCCACTTTTGCGTCATGCGTCTCAGGTTACGGATGTAGCGGATTCTTTCTCCGATCGCCATAGCAGCCAACTCCGTTCATTTCCTGTTAGGCACAGTATAGCATATGCGTTTAATGCGCGTCAATGGAATCAAAGCAAAAAAGTTTAAGATTCATCTGCGAACCACTTGACACAAGCAAATAAGCTTAGTATAATGATCTCGTGGCTAAGCAAATACGCTTAGAGAGCAAAAGGAGGACAACTATGCACAACGGGTTCATGCGGGTCGATGATGTGGCACAAGAGTTGGGGGTATCCAAGTCCTACGCCTATAAGATCGTCCGAAAACTCAACGCGGAACTCAAGGAGATGGGGTATATGACTGTCGCAGGCAGGGTCAGCAAGAAGTACTTCTTGGAAAAGGTGTGCTACGGAGAAAAGGAAAGGAAGTGACAAAATGGCGGTTTACAAAGAGCCCGATACCAACACTTGGCGCGTCATCTACCGTTTCACGGATTGGATGGGAGAACGGAAACAAACCAGCAAGCGCGGGTTCCTCACTAAGCGGGATGCCCTCGCCTGGGAGCGGGAGCAGCTCCGAAAGGTCAACGCCGATCTGGATATGACCTTCGATAGTTTTGTTGGAACCTATACGGCTGATATGCGCAGCCGCGTTAAAGAGAACACTTGGGAAACCAAGGAGCACATCATCCGCACGAAATTGCTACCTTATTTCGGAAAGAGAAAAATTTGCGAAATCCAGCCCAAAGAAATCATCGCTTGGCAGAACGAGATGATCGACTACAGAGATGAGAAAGGTAACCCGTATTCGCCTGTGTACTTAAAAACAGTGCATAACCAACTCAGCGCTGTGTTCAACCATGCTGTCAAGTTTTACGGCCTTTCCGTCAATCCTGCCTCCAAAGTTGGAAACATGGGGAAAAGCAAAAATAAGGAAATGCTGTTCTGGACAAAGGAGGAGTACCAGAAATTCGCCGACGCTATGATGGATAAACCCGTTTCCTTCTACGCCTTTGAAATGCTTTACTGGTGCGGTATCCGCGAGGGCGAGTTGCTGGCACTGACACCCGCTGATTTTGATTTCGAGCGCAAAACAGTATCTATCTCAAAATCGTATCAGCGGCTTAAGGGCAAGGATGTTATTACCACGCCTAAAACGCCAAAAAGCAACAGGGTTATCAACATGTCGCAGTTCCTTTGTGACGAAATGCAGGAATACATAAAAATGCTGTATGGAATCGAGCCGGGCGATCGTATCTTTGCCATTACCAAAAGCTATCTTCACCACGAAATGATCCGAGGGGCAAAAGAAGCAAAGGTCAAGCGCATTCGAATCCACGATATCAGACATTCTCATATCTCACTTTTGATTGATATGGGTTTCTCGGCAATCGCCATAGCGGATCGCGTTGGTCATGAGAGTATCAACATCACCTACAATTACGCGCATCTGTTTCCCTCAAGGCAAATCGAGATGGCAGATAAACTGGGTGTGGAACGAGGAGAAGGAGGGTTTTGATTATGGCGCTGAAAGTTTACGATGGGCAGGGGCGCTGGCGAAACAAGACCGTAGCGTTTCATATATCGCCCGAAGAGAACGAACAGCTCGGTATTGCCGTTCGACTTTCCGGTCTGACCAAACAGGATTACATCATCCGACGTTTGCAGGATCGGGAAATCGTCGTGGTTGGAAATCCGAGAGTATACAAAGCGCTTCGCAATCAACTCGCCCTCATGCTGGATGAATTGCGGCGCATCGCATCGGGTGAGCAGGTTGATGATGACCTCCTGGATACGATCCATCTCATCACCGCGACCATGGGCGGTTTGAAGGAGGAGTGCTGATGTGTGAGCCAAGCCCGACGCGACAGTCTACGTACTGAATGTTTAGAGAGGGGAAACGTAAATGAAAGTTATTTCCATAATCAACCTAAAGGGCGGCGTCGCGAAGACCATATCTGCCGTGAACATGGCGCACATATTGGCGACCGTCCACGGCAAGCGCGTCCTTCTCATCGACAACGACAAGCAAGGGAATGTATCGAAGATGTTCGGGGTGCACAGCTA
>WQXF01000168.1 GCA_009784985.1 Clostridia bacterium
GCCGAACGGCATGCTACCAGCGACTGGATGGAGATCGAAAAGCAGCGCGGCATATCGGTCACTTCTTCAGCGATGCAATTTGAGTTTCAGGGCTTTCGCATCAATATATTGGACACCCCCGGGCACCAGGACTTCTCCGAAGATACCTATCGGGTGCTGGTGGCGGCCGACAGCGCCGTGATGCTCATCGACGCGGCCAAGGGCGTGGAGACACAAACCATCAAGCTGTTTAAGGTGTGCCGCCTGCGCAACATCCCCATCTTTACCTTTGTGAACAAGATGGACCGGGCCGCCAAAGACCCCATTGCATTGATGGAAGAGCTGGAGCAGGTGCTGGGCATCCGTGCCTGCCCGATCAACTGGCCCATCGGCACCGACGGCGACTTTCGGGGCGTATTCCACCGGGACACGCGCCAGGTAGAGCTGTACGAAACCGGCGACCACGGCCGCAGCAAAGTGAACAAGAGGGTGTTGCCCCTGGACGATCCCGCCTTGGCTGATATCCTGGGCGAACCCTACTATAGCCGATTGCTCAACGAAAGCGAGCTGCTGGATGTGGCTGGCGATCCCTTTGAGCTGGATAAGGTGCGCGCCGGGGAGCTTACGCCCCTGTTTTTTGGCTCGGCCATCACCAACTTTGGCGTGGAGCCGTTTTTGACCCGGTTTTTGTCCTACACCCAGCCGCCGCTGCCCCGCCGTGCCGACATCGGAGAGATTGGGCCATCGCACCCCCACTTCACCGGCTTTATCTTTAAGATTCAGGCCAACATGAACCCGGCCCATCGCGACCGGCTGGCGTTTTTGCGGGTGGTGTCCGGGGTATTTGAAAAGGGCATGTCCGTGTATCATGACCGCCAGGGCAAACAAGTCCAGCTCAAGCAGCCCCAGCAGTTTATGGCCGACGAGCGGGAGGTGGTGGAGCGCGCCTATCCGGGCGACATCATTGGCCTGTTTGATCCCGACATCTTTGCTTTGGGCGATACCCTTTGCGCCGGGCCCCGCGCCCGGTTCGAGGGCATCCCCGTGTTTGCCCCCGAGCATTTTGCCAGGGTGAGCGCTTTTGATAGCATGAAGCGCAAGCAGTTTGTGAAGGGTGTGCTCCAGCTCTCGGAAGAGGGTGCGATCCAAACCTTTAAGCGCCCTGGCATCGGCTTTGAGGAGCTGATTGTGGGTGTGGTGGGTGTGCTGCAGTTTGATGTGCTGGAGCACCGGCTGCGGGGCGAGTACGGGGCGCAGATACGCCGGGAGCCGCTGGGGTATCGTTTTGTGCGTTGGGTAACCAACACGCCCGGCCCCGTGGCCAAGCTTAAGCTCACTTCTACTACTGCTCCGGCGGTGGATCGTGCCGAGCGCGACGTGCTGCTGTTTGAAAACGAATGGTCGATCCGCTGGGCGCTGGAGAACAATCCGGGGTTGGAATTAGCCGAAACTTGCGCCCGCACGTAGTTTGTCTTGAGCTTGTGTCGATGAAAACTCCAGGGAGGGGCAGATATATTATGAGGCAATCAAGCGCATACGAATTGATCAAAGCGAACATTGAAGCGGACGGCAAACTGCCACACGTATTTACACTCGATGAAAAACCTGCTCCCAACCAAATTGGCTATATGCCCGGTGCTATAGATGGCATCGGGGTATACCATATGGGGAGCGCGAATAAAGAGCGGGTCACTAAAAAAGTAAGTAGCCTATTGAAAAAATACTTCAAGACAAACAAAGAGCGATACATATCAAAAATAGAAGAAGTTTTATCCGACAGCCGCGCCATTTTCGTGATTGACCCAGTTTTAGAAAACATACACAATAGTCATAAGCGGATAAATCTTGATAGCGTTCTATCATCAGGCGTTAACCTTGCTAAAACCAGCGGAAATATTGAGATTATAAAGATTGCTATAGGACTTCTTGGTTTGCTTGAGTTATCTGGAAATGAAGACGCAAGAGAAATCATCGCTACGCTGGGACTGTATGAAGATTTCACCCTGTACGCAGTTGTCGCGGCCGCTAAATGGCCAAATGGGAATGATATTATATTTAAAATTGCTCAAAAGGTTACCGGATGGGGGAAAATCCACGCCGTTGAACGGCTTGAACCCGAAAATGACGAAATAAGAGAATGGATACTACGCAACGGCTGTTCTAACGATATAATGGACGCTTATCTTGGCTTAACTTGCGCGGTTAAGGGTGATTTAATTTCCTCACTTCGGCAGAATGCTCTCGACGATAAATTGTTTAACAGCGTAGCGATAATCATAGAAGCTCTGCTTGACGAAGGACCCGCTAGCGGCATAAGCGAATACGAACACGCAAAAGAAGCGTTGGAACTGTATATGTGCCATGCTCAAGAACACGTTGACAGCGTGGTGCATTTGTGGCATATGTTAAATTTACGGAATTGGGCAAAATCAGCAGAAGTAGACTACAAAGACAAAATACTGGCGCAATGCAACGTAATAATAGATAAGTTTGATTGGAAAGAAAAGATTGTAAAAATGATAGAACAGCCTGCTGATGATTTCAATTTATCCTGTGCATGCAACGCAGCTTCTCGCCTAGATGTTGATGTATCCACTGAACTTTTTGCTTTGGTTAAAAAAGACCCATTGAAATACAGTTGGCATATGGTGCAGTTGCTCAAAAATCTGAATATCGCTACAGAGATCATAGACCTTTGTGAAACAATTTTGCCGTTAGACAACATGGCAGAAGGAATGGGCGACTATCTCTTTTCCGACAAGCTGAACCAAGAACATCAATGCCTTGCTTTTGTTTTACCGGAACTTGCGGCATATCCAATGCAAGGGATTAAGTTAATACAAACAGGCCTAAATTCGCGTGTCACTCGCGACAGGAATATGGCTTGCCGTGCTTTATCGGGTTGGGTAAAGACACAAGGAAAGCCGCTTGCTGATATATCGGCAAAGCTTTATTCTGAAATAGTGCGGATATACGATATAGAAGTAAATGAACAGACTAAAGAAACTATGAAAAAGCTTATTGATGGAGGATATGAAGATTATGAAGCAATCATAAAATGATTAAGGAAATTTGAAAACCTCCTTGGCAAATATTATCGAGGCATACCATGCAGGAAGGAAGATAACGCCATTGCACATCACACGCGAAGACATCCGTAACATCGCCATCATTGCCCATGTGGATCACGGCAAAACCACCCTGGTAGACGAGATGCTTAAGCAGGGCGGCGTGTTCCGCGAAAATCAGCAAACCGAGGACCGCATGATGGACTCGGGGGATTTGGAGCGGGAGCGCGGCATCACCATACTGGCCAAAAATACTGCCGTGCGCTACGGCGACACCAAGATCAACATCGTGGACACACCGGGCCATGCCGACTTTTCCGGCGAGGTGGAGCGGGTGCTCAAGATGGTGGACGGGGTGCTGTTGCTCGTCGATTCCTTTGAAGGCCCCATGCCTCAAACCCGCTTTGTGCTGCGCAAGGCCCTGGAGCTAAACCATCCGGTGCTGATCGTCATCAACAAGGTGGATAGGCCCGATGCCCGGTGTGAATCGGTGATCGACGAGATTCTGGATTTGCTGATCGACCTGGAGGCAGACGCGGGTCAATTGGAGCATCCGATATTATATACCTCGGCGCGGCTGGGCACCGCCACCCTGGATCCCAACCAGCCGGGGGATGATTTGCGCCCGCTGTTTGAGGCCATCCAACGCTACATCCCCGCACCCCAGGGTGATCCCGACGGCTCCCTTCAGGTGCTAATCTCCACCATCGATTACAGCGATTACGTGGGGCGCATCGGCATCGGGCGTGTGGCGCGCGGAAGGATCAGCGCCGGGGCCATGGCGGTGCGAGCAACTTATGGCAACGACGCTGTTACGGCGCCGATCCGTCTCTCCGGCCTGTTTTGTTTTGATGGCCTAAAGCGCGTGCCCGTGGAGGAAGTGGCCATGGGCGACATCGTGGCTCTCACCGGCATCGACGACATCATGATTGGCGACACGGTGTGTGATCCTGCATCTCCGGAACCGCTGCCCTTTGTTAAGATATCTGAACCCACAGTGCGCATGACCTTTTCGGTAAACGACAGCCCCTTTGCCGGGCGCGAGGGAGCTTATGTCACCAGCCGTCAGTTGCGAGCCCGTTTGCTCAAAGAGCTGCAAACCGATGTGTCGCTGCGGGTGGACGATACGGAAACCACCGACGCCTTTATTGTGTCCGGGCGCGGGGAGTTGCACTTGTCGATTTTGATTGAGAATATGCGCAGGCAGGGGTATGAGTTTCAGGTATCCAAGCCCGAGGCGCTGATGCGGGAGATAGACGGCGTACGCAACGAGCCGGTGGAGCGGGTGGTGGCCGACGTGCCCGCCGCCTATGCCGGTGCGGTGATCGAAAAGCTGGGCCGCCGCCGGGGTGTGCTGCGGGAGATGAGCGGA
>WQXF01000169.1 GCA_009784985.1 Clostridia bacterium
CCCTTAAACATGCCGCCGATGCCGCAGGTTTCCTGGCCGATCATACGGTGCTTTAACGGTATCTTTTCGTCCAATATGCGGGCGGGGAGTTTGCCTACCCGTATCTGCGCCAACACAAAGTCGGCTCCGTCCAGCGCTTCATCCCACGCGTCGGTTTGCACCACTGGGCAGGTGATGCCTTTCACCCGCAGCATGCGCTCACACAGATCGCCCACGATCTGCCTTTTGCGCGCATCGATATCCACCAGATAAAGCGCCCGAAGCGGCAGCTCCTCCCTCCGGTTGATGAGCCCTTCAATGAGTTCCGGCGTGTAGGTGGAACCCGATCCGATGATGGCGATTTTGACACTGCGCACGCTGATCCGCTCCTTTTATTTTGAGAATATGATGTATCCATTGTATTATAGATGCAGCAGGCGCTGTTTTCAAGGGTAAAAGCGCGGCGGCTCGGGCTTCATTTCAAATAAGTCTTTGTTTTGCCAATACCATTCGGCGAAATTTATAAAAACATCCACATTGGTTTGTGTGAGCAAAAAATCAACAAACTCATTCCTTGTTAAGGCACGGGTTCCGAATGCGGCGGCATGGTTTTGGATGATTGTGGTAAAGATGTCTGCCCCATATACCGTTTCCAAATAGACGCCAAAACGAAAGCCGTATAGGTAATCATCCCATCCGTCCTCGTTGGTGCGGTAGAATGTTTCAAAGTCAGACGAGATGATCGCCTCTTCCGTAGAAGGGTCGACATAAGCATAATTGAATGACATGAGGTGCCAGTACAGATACACCAATCCCTGAGCCTTGGCGGCTTTTGCGCTGTTTAATATGGCAAACGCCTCGGTAAAGGGCGGGCAGTCGATATTGATCAGGCGAAACTGCAATACATGTGTCAATTCATGCAAGTACGCAAATTCGGCGCCGGCGGCATCCAGCAGGTAATCCATGTTTGCTACGTTGATACCAAATGCGCCGCCATACGCGTAGGCTCCGCCGTCGTTGGTAATTCGCATTATTATGTTTTCATACGCTGTACCGGGTGGAAAAAATGATAGGCCCGAGGCCTCCTGCACCCAGTTGCAGTAGGCCAGGATAAGGCTTTCGATATTTGTAGGATAGGGCACATCTGCCGGTATCGTCATGGTAAAAACATCATTGGTGATTGTTACGGGAGCCGCCGATGTGATGTAGTCCAGCGCAAGCGCAGGCGCCGAAATGCCCGATTGCAGCACAAACAACACCGTGAGCGAGATAAGAAAGAGCTTTTTTGCCCGGCGCATGGCGATTCTCCTTCATATCGTTTTTTATCTTCCTTGCATGGAATCAGCATGTATGCTATACTTCCGACGGGCGTAAAGGGTATCTGCGCGATGCGTTAAATTTGTTACCATATTGAAGTAAATTGAAGTAATGGGAAGCGCCTATTTTAACATGCTGTTCACCTTTTGTAAAGGGAGGCACTGACATGGAAACGTGCCGGATACCGGCGGGGTATGCCTCGCCCATCGATATCCGTGGGACCGAGATCGCCATCAAGGAGATCAAGGATTTTTTTGAGCGAGATCTGGCGCGGGAGCTAAATCTAATCCGTGTGTCCGCGCCGCTGATGGTGCGGGAGCATTCGGGTCTGAACGACACCCTCAACGGCGTTGAGAGGCCGGTGCGCTTTGATTTGGCGGAGGATTTGGGCGAGAATGTAGAGATCGTACAATCCCTGGCCAAGTGGAAGCGGATGGCCCTGGCCCGTTACGGTTTCCATCCGGGAGAGGGCCTATACACCGATATGACCGCCATCCGCCGGGATGACGACATCGACAACATCCATTCGATCTACGTGGATCAGTGGGATTGGGAGCGCATCATACTCCGCGAGGAGCGTACCGAAGAGACATTGCGCTCCTTAGTGCAGGGCGTATATGCTTCGCTGAAGCGCACCGAGGGGTTTGTGGCAAGCTGCTACGAGTGGGCCAAACCCATCTTGCCTGATCAGATTACTTTTTTAACTTCGCAGCAGTTGGAGGATGCCTATCCAACCCTTGCGCCCAAGCAGCGGGAGTATGCCGCCACAAAGGAGCACGGGGCCGTGTTTGTTTCGCAAATCGGCGGCGCCCTGGCCTCCGGGGAGCGGCACGGCGGCCGCGCCCCTGACTATGATGATTGGAGCCTAAACGGCGATATCCTAGTGTATTATCCATTATTGGACATGGAGCTGGAGCTTTCGTCCATGGGCATCCGGGTGGATGAAGAGGCCTTGTTGCGTCAATTGAAGATATGCGGATGTTGTGAGCGCGCTTCGTTGCCCTTTCATGCAGCGCTGATGCGGGGCGAGTTGCCCTACACCGCGGGCGGGGGCATCGGGCAATCGCGGATGTGTATGTTTTTTTTGAACAAGGCCCATATTGGCGAGGTGCATGCCGCCGTGTGGCCTAAGGGAACCGAAGAGGCTTGCGCGGCTGCTGGGGTGGCATTGCTGTGATGCACGGAATCCCTCCACCGCAGTGGCGGGGGGATTCCGGCAGAGGGGAGCAATTGTATGAAAACCAATGCCATCTGCTACATATTCGGCGCGGGAGATCACGCTGGCGGGCATATCATGCCCAATGCCCACGATCTGGTGATCGCCGCCGACGGCGGTTATGCGCACATCCAAAAACACCACCTGCCCATACACATGATCATAGGCGATTTCGATTCCCTGATCGATCCGCCGGAGGATGTCCCCCTCCTGCGCCTGCCCAAAGAAAAAGACGATACAGACATGGCCGCCGCCATCAGTCACGGGTTGGGGGCAGGTTATTCGATGTTTTGTATCTACGGCGGATGCGGCGGCAGAATTGAACATACGCTGGCCAATATCCAGCTGCTCGCTTGCCTGGCCCAACAGGGCGCGCGGGGTTTTTTGTTTGACGGAGAGAACGTGATTACTGCTATACACAACAGCTCCATTACCTTTCCTTCAAACGCTACGGGGTATATTTCAGCCTTCGCCCATTCCGAAGCAGCTATAGGCGTATGGGAAAAGGGACTTAAATACCCACTGAGCGATGCCACGCTGCACAATACCCATCCCCTGGGCGTTAGCAACGAATTCATAGGCCAGGCAAGCGAAATATCGGTACGCGAGGGCACACTGATCGTTATTTTCCCGGTGTTCGCACATGAAATTGATTATTTAACTTAACATTTATACGTCAATGTATTACAGAAAAAGAAAAATATATTGCGATTTTATGCAGAAACATCTTGTATTTCTGCTGCAATAGCGTTACAATGTAGAGTATACTTCGGTTGAATATACTTCCCCTGCGGTTTTTGCAGACGAAAGGTGGATATCCGATGGCGAACAAGCGCGTGCTGCTTGTGGACGACGAGCCTCTTATCGTAAAAGGGCTTCGTTTTAGCCTAGAGCAAGATGGATTCGATGTGGAAACCGCCGCCGACGGCGAGGAAGCCATTGCCAAATTCTTTGGGGGCCAGTTTGATCTGGTGCTGCTGGACGTGATGCTGCCCAAGCTCACCGGCACCGAAGTGTGCCAGCGCATCCGGGAGCGCTCCAATGTGCCCATCATCATGCTCACCGCCAAGGGCGAGGATATGGATAAGATATTGGGCCTGGAATATGGCGCCGACGACTATATGACCAAACCCTTTAACGTGCTGGAGGTAAAGGCCCGCATCAAGAGCGTGTTGCGCCGCACCGTGCCCGTAGGCGTACAAGAAGAAAAAAAGATCATCCGCGTGCGGGATATGGAGGTCAATCTGGTGAACCGCTCGGTGACCCTGGCCGGCAAAGAAGTAAAGCTCACCGCCAAGGAATTTGATCTGCTGCAACTGTTTATCACCAACCGAGGCAAGGTATACAGCCGCGAGAATATGCTGGAGACCGTATGGAAGTACGACTATCTGGGCGATATGCGCACCGTGGACGTGCACATCCGCCGCCTGCGTGAGAAGATTGAGCGCAACACGGCCCAGCCGGAGTTCATCTTCACCAAATGGGGAGTGGGTTACTATTTCACGGACAAAGATTAACCCCTTTTCCAGCATCCGCACCAAGATTGTGCTTGGCTTTTTGCTTGTGGTGGCGGTGGCATTTGTGGCCATCGCCAATTCGTTGACCGCGCTGATGAGCGGTTCGTTGTTTATGGAAAAGGTGCGGGTGGAAAAAAG
The DNA here is from genome assembly GCA_009784985.1 of Clostridia bacterium. Taxonomy (GTDB): domain Bacteria; phylum Bacillota; class Clostridia; order Christensenellales; family Aristaeellaceae; genus WQXF01. Next base: position 4,168 of record WQXF01000169.1, read on the forward strand.
CGCCGTGGAAACCCTGGCCACCCGTTTTGCCGGTCCCATGCAAGCCGCCGACGGTGCAAAACTGTACGATGAGCTGCTGCAGGCCGGCCGCCAGTTGGGCGGCTGGCTTTTGGTATTGGATATGGACGGCAAGGTGCAGGCCGATACCTTTTCGGCTTTTAGCGGCAAACGCCTGGAACTGGCCGAGGTCAATAGCATCCTGCACGAAGGG
>WQXF01000170.1 GCA_009784985.1 Clostridia bacterium
GCATTCACAAAAAGGCTGTAGGCAGTTGAGGCAGTCATACCTAATCTATTCACAATGGATTCAAACTGCTGTTTAGCTTGGGAATCAAGTCGGATGGTGGTTTGAACAGTAGTAGACATTGACATATATCTCCTCTCGTGATGTATTGCTATTGTATGTCATTGTCATCTACAAGTCAAGCGGAAAAACCTACGCCTTAACAACGCCCTTCTTCAGAATGACATTGGCGTACAGCGCGGTTTCCCCGGTGGCGACGCAGGCGTAACAAGCCCTGCCCCGCTCATAAAAATCGAATCGGTCGATGGCGATCTCCCGCAGGCCCTTGGGTTCGTGTTTTGCGCCTATCTTTCGGTAATCCTCCCAAATCTCGGGCACGTAGGGGTCGCCGGGAACCACTGCCATAAATACGGCAGGGTTATCCACAAAAGTGTCCAACGGGAAAAAACGCAAAATCGCATCTAATATGTCCACGATGCCGTGGCCGTCCATGCGCACGCACAGGGTCGGGGAGCCTGCCTTGGGGTAGTTGCCGTCGCAGAGCAGCAGCTCGTCGCCATGCCCCATTTCCATCAGGATTTTCATCAACTCCGGGGGAAAAATCGCTGGGATGCCCTTTAACATGGGGATCGGCCTCCTTCAGAATCAAAAAATGTGTAACGTTTCGTATTGATGATAGTTGGTTTCGTGAAGCCTGTCAAGGAATTTTGCGCAGATTTTTTGCAAGTTGACTTATTCCGTTTGTTTTTCTATAATAGAGCGTGTAAACGTGGCGTGAAACGATTCGCGTTATGTATGCGGAGGGAGGCTGAACCCGTGGCGGCTACCATGAACGACATTGCCAGAATCACCGGGCTTGGCTTGGCCACGATTTCCAAGTATCTAAACGGCGGCAATGTGTTGCCCCGAAATAAAGCGCTGATAGACGATGCCGTAAAGGAACTGAACTTTACCGTCAATACCTTTGCCCGGGGCCTGAAAACCAGCCGCTCTCACACCATCGGCGTGGTGATTCCCGAGCTGAATTTTGCCTTTTTTACTTCCATTGTTACTTATGTAACCGATACGCTGCGCAAGCGGGGGTATGCTGTGTTGGTGTGCGACTGCCGCACCGACGAAAAGTTAGAGAAGGAAATGGTCGGCTTCTTAGTCGATAAGCGGGTCGACGGGATACTGAACATCCCCACCAGCCCCAATGGCGAGCATTTGCAGCCAGCCCTGGACCGGGGCGTGCCCATCGTACTCATCGATAGAATGATCCAGCCCCTGGCCGGGCAGGTGAGCGGGGTGATTGTGGACAATGCCGACGCATCCCGCAAGGCTACGGCCCTTTTGCTGGATGGGGGCCACCGGGACATCGGCATCATCCTGGGCCCAAAGGGCGTGTACACTGCCGAGCAACGGTACGCGGGCTTCCGTGAAGCCCATGGGCAGCGAGGTTTGACGGTATGGGAAGAGGGGATTGTATACAGCGATTACACCATGGAAGGCGGTTATGTGGCCATGAAAAAGCTGCTGAGCGCCCCGCAACTGCCTACCGCGGTGTTTGTAACCAATTCCGAAATGACCCTTGGGGCCAGCATTGCCCTGAGTGAGAAACAAATCCGGGTGCCCGAGGATTTATCCTTCTTGAGTTTTGACAAGCCGGATCTGTTTAACGCCCTTTTTCCTACGCTTACATCGGTGCAGCAGCCCCACAACGCCATCGGCGAAACTGCGGCCAATCTGTTACTCAACATGCTCCAGGCGGATAAAGAGCCGATTCAGCATCAAGTGGCCATGTTGTCTACCCAAGTGCTGCCGGGAACTTCGGTGCGGCCTGGCCCGCGATCAAAGCGAATGACAATCTGATAAATAAAAGGAGGTACCATCCCATGTTGTATCCAAAGATCGGAATCCGGCCCACCATCGACGGCCGCTGGGGCGGCGTGCGGGAATCCCTGGAGGAGCGCACCATGGCCATGGCCAAGGCTGCCAAAGTGCTGATTGAGACATTGCGCTATCCCGACGGGACCCATGTACAGGCCGTAATTGCACCAAGCACCATTGGCGGTGGCGCGGAAGCGGCCCGGTGCGAGGCCTATTTTGCCGGGGAAAACGTGGCGGCAACCCTCACTGTAACGCCCTGCTGGTGCTACGGCAGCGAAACCATGGACATGAACCCCCTTACCCTCAAGGCCGTATGGGGCTTTAACGGCACGGAGAGGCCCGGCGCGGTGTATCTGGCTGCGGTACTGGCGGCCTATGCGCAAAAGGGCCTGCCCGCCTTTTCGATCTATGGCCATGACGTGCAGGACAAAGACGACGGCTCGGTTCCCGAAGACGTAAAAGAGAAGATTTTGCGCTTTGCCAAATGCGCCGTGGCTGTGGGCTGGATGCGCAATAAATCCTATGTGAACCTGGGCGGCGTGTCCATGGGCATCATAGGCTCCTATTGCGACCCCCAGGTGTTCCAAAAAACCTTTGGCATCCGCGCCGAATGGGTGGACATGACAGAGATCCTGCGCCGCATCACCCTGAACATATACGATGCCGAAGAATACGAGCGGGCCATCCAATGGGTGAAAAAGAACTGCAAAGAGGGCTTTGACCTGAACGCGGGCAAGGAGTTGCCGGATATCATCCGCAAGTCCAAAGTGGTGCCTCCGGAGCAGGATTTTGAGTACATCACCAAGATGACCCTGGTGATGCGGGATATACTGTTTGGCAACCCCAAGCTGGCCGAGATGGGCTGGCACGAGGAATCCCTGGGCAAAAACGCGGTGGCAGGCGGCTTCCAGGGCCAGCGCAACTGGACGGACTGGCTGCCCAACGCCGATTTTACCGAGGCGCTGATGGCCTCTACCTTTGACTGGAACGGAACCAAGGCGCCCACGGCCTTTGCCACGGAAAACGATACCCTAAACGGCATCGCCATGATGCTGGGCACCCTGATCACCAACACCGCACCCTGCTTCCACGATGTGCGCACCTACTGGAGCCCCGAAGCGGTGGAGCGGGTTACCGGCCAAAAACCCAAGGGAAAGGCCGCCGGCGGCTTTGTGCACCTGATCAACAGCGGTGCAACAGCCCTGGACTGCACCGGCGCTGCCAAAGATGCCCAAGGGCGGGGCACGATGAAACCCTTCTGGGAGATGAGCCAAGCCGACGTGCAGGCCTGCCTGGACGCCACCGATTGGTGCCGCGCCAATTACGAATACTTCCGGGGCGGCGGATACAGCAGCCACTTTAAGACCCTGGCCGAGATGCCGGTGACCATGCTGCGCGCGAACATCGTGGAAGGCGTGGGGCTGGTGCTGCAAATTGCCGAAGGGGATACCGTAACCCTGCCTAATGCAGTGCACGACGTGTTGGATAAGCGCACCGATCCCGCTTGGCCCACCACCTGGTTTGCGCCCAAACTTACGGGTGAAGGCGCGTTTAAAGACGTATATTCCGTGATGGCCAACTGGGGCGCCAACCATGGCGTAACGGTGTACGGCCATGTGGGCGCGGAGTTGCTTACCCTTTGCGCCATGCTGCGTATTCCCGTGTCCATGCACAATGTGTGTGCAGACCGGGTGTACCGTCCTCATAGTTGGGCGGCCTTTGGAACCCAGGATGCCCAGGCCGCGGATTTTGCGGCGTGCAAGCATTATGGGCCTCTGTACGGATAAGGAATTCAATCAAAAAACCCTTGTAAATGCTTGGTTTACAAGGGTTTTTGTTATGGAGCATATCGGATTCGAACCGATGACCCCCACAATGCCATTGTGGTGCGCTACCAACTGCGCTAATGCCCCGCGAACGGAGTACATCATACCACAACGCTACTCATATGTAAAGGGTTGAAAATCTCACTTTTTTTGTGCTATCATTTGTTGACTATTGCTTGTATTATGAAAGGGGACTGCATATGCGCATCACTGCGGTACGGTACTACCCACTCTATCCCAAAGATGATTACGGCGGCGCGATAGAAGAGGGCGAAAATAACAACACCCTGATAGAGCTGGAGGCCGACAACGGCCTAAAGGGCTACGGCAGCACGTATACGACGCTGGCGCTCACGCAGGCTTCCATGCGGATGATCGAACCCATCCTCAAGAAAGAGGAAGACATTGAGCCCGCGCGCATCAGCGAGCTGCTGCATCAGCGGTTTTTCTGGATGGGGCGCGGCGGCAGTGTTACACACGTCATTTCCGGCGTGGATATCGCGCTGTGGGATCTGTTCGGCAAGAAGCTGGGGCTTTCCGTTTCAAAGCTGATCGGCGGCCGGTTCCAGAC
>WQXF01000171.1 GCA_009784985.1 Clostridia bacterium
AAGCTCTAACTCCGCCTGTATGTTTGCCTCCGCGCCCTCAATGTTCACAGGGGAGGCCGGGGAAATCATGTCCAGCGCATCCAAAATGCTCTCCGGCGCGGCCACCCGCACTGAGTTCACGTCGGGCAGATACCATGCTTTATCTAACTGATACCCCGGCGCGGGGGCGCCCACCAGCGCCGCCCCGGCGGGCAGCAGGGGTATTTCCCGCACAGGATATGCCGCGCGTTCTAACATGGCGCTGGCATGAGAAAGCGACAGCGTGCTGTCCTCTAAGACATTGCCTTCGGCGTCAAGCAAAATTATGGGGTAGGTGCCGGAAGCGTCGCCGGGCTTGGCGGGCTGGTCGGTTTCTATCACGGCCTGCGAAATTTTCGCCACCTGCCGCAGGGGCCCGGTTATTTTCACGGTCTCAGGCTGGGGCTTAGCCTCCGCCGTATATAGATCCTCGGTCTCCGTTCCCCGGCGCACAACGTTTATCACAAAATCCCGCTGAAGGCTTTTTTCCACCTCTATCTCCACCGAATCGGGCAGGATGCGCACGCTGCCCCGTTCGCCGTAGCGCGGCTCGGCCTTCAGCGTAACGCGGTGCTTGCCTTCTGAGGTAATGCCCGCTATATCGGCGGTCACCACGATGGAATCGGGCTTTAGCAGGTGCCTTTCGCTGCGCTTTATGCCCACGCGCACACGGGCCTTTATCTCAAGGTCGCGGCTCATGCGCAGGCCGTTGTCGGCCAGCGTCTCCCGGCCTGCCACGGTAATGGTCAGGTCGCGGAACCACACGGTGCGCACGGGGTTGGCCTGGGCCACAACAAAGCTCCAGATTAAGAACCCAAAGACAACAGCCAAAACCTTATAGCCTAAATTATGCGTGATTTTTTCTATGATTTTCCCGAAAATCTTTTTAAGCATCATCCCGCCCCCTCTTCCGGCGAATCCACTCACCTAAGGTTTGCGGCGTTTCCGAAACAACAAACAGCGTGTCAAGCGCCCCGCGCAGGGCACGGACATCCATATTGCGTTCCAACTCCCCGCCCGCCGCCTTGGAAATCGCACCGGTCTCCTCCGAAACCACAAACACCGTGGCCGGGCTGTTCTCGCTCATGCCTAACGCGGCGCGGTGGCGGGTGCCCAACTGGCGGTCGATATCCTGCGCGGACAGCGGCAGGAAGCACCCCGCGCCCGCGATGCGGTCGCCCTGGAGCACGATTGCCCCGTCGTGCAGCGGTGAGCCGGGGCGGAAGATGTTTTCTATCAGAGGCTGGCTCACCACGGCATCTAATTGGGTGCCCGTCTGGATGATGTCGTCTAAGGGGGGGCCGGCCTCCACCACCACCAGCGCGCCGGTGCGGCTTTTTGCCAATGACAGCAGCGCGCCCAACAGCTCCTCTCCCACCCAGGATATGTCCGACTGGTGAAAAAGCGGCAGGCCTGCCTTGGAAAAATACCGCCCCCGCCCCAACGATTCCAGCGCGCGACGAATTTCGGGCTGGAAAACCACCACCAAAATAACGGCCCCCGCGCCTATTATGTAGTTCAATAGGTATGTTATGCCTGTAAGGCCGATAAAATCCGTAATGCGCGACAGCAAAAACACCAGCCCCAAGCCCTTGACCACCTGCATGGCCCGCGTTTTTGTGGCAAGACGAAGCAGCCAGTACACCGCCAGCGTGATAATGGCAATGTCCAGCACGTCCAGAATTCGTATCTGCGATATGCTCTGGATCAAATAATCCCAGAGATTGAGCAGCTCAGGGAGCATATTAGGCCTCACCTCATTAACATTATACCACAGAGGGGCCTCTAATAAGACACAGCAGGTATCTACTCAGGCCTTTGCAATTGCTTTTGTTTGTTCCACACCCCGTCACCCCGCCCGCAGGTGGGGTCCAGTCTTCTCCCGACAAAATATCCGGATGCAACCCTTGCCGCCGCCAAACGGAACCTTTGTAAATGTTTTAGGGGCAGCCTGGATCCCACCCTGCGGGGCGGGATGACGGGGTGTGGGATATGTAACGGTCATTTTGCAAAGGCCTGAGTAGTTACCTGCGTTTGACAGGTATAAAAGGATATGTTAGAATAAGAATACAAGAGGGGGAGCCACTTCGGCAACCTTGTTTGGGAAGGCGTCCTAAGGACGCATTGGCCCGTCTAGTTGGTCGCTAGGCGGGCTACTTGTTTGAGTTGCTGTGGATGATAACGGTGAACATTACAATCATGGTAACTATCAACGCGATATATTCCATCGTGCAAACCCCCTCTCGCACCGGCGAGAAGAAGAAGTAGCTTAACTTATTTTCGCCGGTTTACTACCAGTAAACGAAAACAAGGTTGCCGCCATGTCCTTTTAAAAAGGAAAGTGGGCTTATCCCTCTGCGCGTATTATGACACATCCTGCTATATTCTGTCAATCATAGAGGGCTGCGGCGGCTCAGAAAAGGCGCACAGGTTATGTATACGAAAACAACCATTGAAACCATTGCTTAGAGGTGTCTTTGTGGGTTTAGGTTGTATCTTCTGTGATTATTGGTTCTGTGCTATCTTTGCTTACGTGATTGCTGAGCAGGCAACGTTGTTGGGTGAAAAACAATACTTTCAATGGATTCAACGGATTTACAGTATAGGAACGCACTGCGGCGGCGCAGAAAAGGCAAAGGCTATATAAAGCCTACTGAACAGGGAGCAAATTTTGATGCCGTGATGGTACGTGAAGAATAGCGAGCAGGTGTTGGATAAGATAAAGAAGTACCTGTAGTGCGTGGGCGATATTGAGTGCGAGGAAGGATAGAGCGATGGCGGTTTGAGAGGTGGATTCCAAGCGGGTACGGATTTTACGGAGGCCGAAAGAGCCTTTTGCGTGGCTGATTTTGCGTTCAACCTCGATTCGGTCGATGGCGTCGGTGCGGAGCTGCTTTTTGTCAATGATGTAGGTTTTGGGTGGTCGGCCCAGGGGTTTGCCCAAGAGACGGATGCCTTTCGTGGCGCACCAGGCCAGATTGTCGCGGGTGCGGTAGATGCCGTCAGCCAGCACGCGTTTGGGGTAACATCCATTTCTTTGGTGAAAACGCTCAATGATTTCAATGAGATTTTCGCTTTCGTTGTATGCGTCGAATGAGGTGTGCTCCAATCGTGTGAACCCGTTTTCCACGCTGATGTCTAACTTCGCGCCGAACTCGGTCTTGTGCTTTGCTTTTCCGCGAACGATGGGCCGGATCCACGGCTGCGCTATGCTGACTATGCGGTCATCAACTCGGGTTGTGTTGTTTTCAAACATGGAAAGCTGTTGTTCGTACAGGGTCTTAATTGTTTCCAGACGTTTTGCTAAACCCTCTGGAAGCTCGCGGCCTTCCAGCAGATATTTCTCGATGATGTCCAAATCACGCCGGATGTAACGCAGTTGCTGCCCCCGAGCTTTTCTGATCTGTTTGTTCGTCTTCTTTTTGCTTTTGGCGAAATTCAGATAGTCACGATGTGCATTTTGTCGGTATGTCCTCGGTTTTTTCTCCCAAATCTTGTGCATCTCGTCAATCATTTTCTCCAGATTCTCTCGCGCTTCGTTCAGCAGAGACGTGTCCTGCGGATACCTGATGTCTTGCGGCGCACAGGTAGCGTCCACTGTCAACGTGCCGCTGTTGCCAGGGCCATCCTTTGGCGGTTCTTCTTCATTGCCTTCATCAATTTCTTCCGTCGGCACAGCTTCCCGGTGTTCGGCTTTTCTTATCACCATTTCATTGATCTCTCCCAAAATCTGTGGCGTCAGTCTCCGGCGAAAATGCACCATCAGCGATGAATCAAACGGCTTCTCATCCACATAGCCTGGCAACCCGCAAAAGTATTGCAAACACGGCGTTTCCTGTATCTGCAACACCACTTCTTCGTCAGAATACTCATACTGTGCCTGAATCAACAGCGCGCCCAACGCCAGCCTCAATGGCTTGGCCACCGTGCCCGTTTTGCTCTCAAACAACGACGCGTACTTTTCCTCTATCGCATCCCACGGCACTGTCTCCGCCTTTTTAACCCAGCGGTTACCCGCATCCAAGCTCATGCCCAATGGCATCCCAAAGTCCGTTACGCTGATCTGTTTGCTTTGATACTTGTACATCCTTCACACTCCACGTGCAAGCTTTTTTCGCCATTCGCTTGCTTTTCCCTGCACATATTTTATCAAATATTCTCATTTTTGTCAATGTTTGTAACGGCTTTTCTATGGTTCAGTAGGCTTTATATATATCTGAAAACA
>WQXF01000172.1 GCA_009784985.1 Clostridia bacterium
AAGACTCAAAACTCATTTCAGAATCAACTGTCTTCTTTTCTTGCTCTTTCCTGTATCGTTTTCAAGGTTCATTCCACTCCCTCTCCCCGAGAGAGCCTGTATAGGATACCACGCCGTGGGTGCCCTGTCAATAACAAAATTTTAAGAAAATTTTGGGGCAAAACCATCAAAATATCACTCCACCAACCCCTGCACAGCCGCCCGAAGCTCCCCATTCCTTTGCTCGGCCCCAGCCTTATCCCGCCCGCAGGTGTTGACATACAGCTTCATCTTGGGTTCGGTGCCCGATGGGCGCACGCACACCCAACTGCCTTGCTCTAACTCGTAGTATAACACATCCGAAGGCGGCATGCCCATCAAGCCCTTTGAGTAATCCCGCACAGCCAGCACCCGCAGCCCGGCCAGCTCCCGGGGCGGTTCGGCACGCAGGCGGCGCATGATACCCGCCATCCGCTCCAATCCGTCTTTGCCGGGGAGCGACACCGATACCACCCCGTCGGCATAATAGCCGTAATGTTCGTATATCTCTTGCAAAATATCGTACAGCGTTTTGCCCTGGGACATGGCCCAGGCGGCGGCCTCGGCAATCAGCATCGAGGCGTTTACGCCGTCTTTGTCCCGCACAAAGGTGGACGACAGATAACCGTAGCTCTCCTCAAACCCAAACAAAAAGGCAAACGCTCCGGTCTCTTCAAACTCCTGTATCTTCTCGGCGATGAATTTAAAGCCGGTGAGCACATCAAACACCTTTACGCCAAAGTCACCGGCGATGGCCCGGGCCAGCTCGGTAGATACGATGGATTTCACCACCGCGCCGTTGGCTGGCAAGGTCCCCCGCTCCCGGCGGCTGATGAGTATGTAGTACAGCAGCAGGCAGCCGATCTGATTGCCGCTTAGCAAGCGGTACTCCCCTTGCCCGTCTTTTACAGCCACACCCACCCGGTCGCAGTCGGGATCGGTGCCAAAAACGCAGTCGGCGCCTTCCCGGTCGGCCAGGGCCATGGCCATGGCAAAAGCAGCGGGATCCTCGGGGTTGGGCATCTGAACGGTGGGAAAATCCGGGTCGGGCAGTTCTTGCTCGGGTACCACGATCACACCCTCCATGCCGATCTCTCGCAGGATGCGGCGCACGGGTATGTTGCCGGAGCCGTGGAGCGGCGTATACACGATCTTTAGGCGCTTGCCTTCTGTGGCCATCAGCTCGGGCTGCATGGACAGGGTACGCACTTTGTTGATATACGTTTCGTCGATCTCCTCACCGATCATGGTCAGCAACCCCGTTGCCTTGGCCTGGGCCTCGTCCATGGGCAAAGCAGCGGCGTACGCCACGGCACGAATGTTGGCCAGCACGTCGTTGGCCCGGTCGGGGGGTAGTTGGGCGCCGTCTTCCCAATACACCTTGAAGCCGTTGTACTGGGCTGGGTTGTGGCTAGCGGTGATCACCACACCGGCCACGGCGCCCAACTCCCGCACCGCAAAGGACAGCACCGGCACCGGGCGTAACGATTCAAACAGGTAAGTTTTGATCCCCTGGGCGCAGAACACCAGCGCGGCCTCCCGGGCGAACTCGGTTGACATACGCCGCGAGTCGTAAGCGATTACCACGCCCTTGCTGGGCTGCGACGGATCAAGATTGATATAATTGGCCAGGCCGCGGGTGGCGCGGCGCACGGTATAGATGTTCATGCGGTTGGAGCCGGCGCCCAGCACGCCGCGCATACCGGCCGTGCCAAAGGACAGGTCGGTATAAAACCGGTCTTCGATCTCGGATTCATTGCTGGCGATGGCGCGCAGTTCGTCCACGGTGGCTTGATCCTGCGCAAAATCCCGGAGCCAAGCCTGATAACGTTCTTGATAGGTCATGTGCGATCCCCTCTTCTTTTCGTATGCCCTATCATAGCATGTGTTTCAAATGATGACAACATACTTAAAGAGCGATGCTTACCAAAGCGTAATCACCCGTGTCGCCACCCGCTCACAAAACATACCGTCGTGTTCCACAAACAGCAGCGTGGGCTCAAACTCCAGCAGCAGCGCCTCAATCTGCATGCGGGAAAGCACGTCGATATAGTTCAGGGGCTCATCCCATAGATAGACATGGGCCTGGCGCGACAGGGAAGCGGCCAGCAATAGCTTCTTTTTTTGCCCCTCTCTGTATCGCTCCAGAGGTTGCTCGAATTGAGCGCGTGCAAAGTCCAGCTTGCGCAGCCGGGCTTTGACCAAGGTGATGTCGAGCCCCTGGCCTGTCAAGTAATCGTCCAGTGGCCCGGCCAAGTGATTTGTGGATTGGGACACATAAGATACGATGAGCCCGCTGCCCACCCGCACTTCACCAGTGTAAGGCACCGGCTCCCCGATCAGCAGCTTGAGCAAGCTGCTCTTGCCGCACCCGTTAGGGCCGGATACCGCCACCCGGTCGCCCCGTTGCAGCTCGAAAGTCAAATCACAAAACACCGTTTTTTCACCATAACAAACGGAAAGCTCCCGCACCTCCAGCAACCGCTCCTTATAATAGGAAAGGGGAACCAACTTCACCGGCTCGGCGGTCTCGATATCACGCAGCAGCCCTGACTTTTCTTCGATGGCGGATCGCTGCCTGCGTTCCAGGTTTTTTCTTCGCTGCTGCATTCGCTTGGATTTTTCGCCATAATAGGCCATGGTATCCATGCCCGCGTGCCCGCTCTTGCGCAGGGCGGCGGCGCCCTTCCCCATTTTTGCCGACTCCACCTTGTTTGCCCATTGGGAGCTTTGCCGCGCCGCAGATTCCAGCCGCTTGATTTCTTTTTTGAGTTTTTGATTTTCGGCTATCTCGTGGGCGTCTTGTAGCTGCTTGTTATGCCACCAGCTGGAAAAATTTCCGCTTTGAATCTCGATATTGGTTTTGTTGATGGATAACACATGGTCGATACACGCATCCAAAAACCCACGATCGTGGGATACCAAAATGAAGCCGCTTTTGTCATGTAAGTAACGGGCCACGGTCTCACGGGCATTGATGTCCAGATGGTTTGTGGGCTCGTCGATCAGCAAAAACCCGTTTTCGCGCAAAAACAACCCTGCCAGCAGCGCCTTGGTCTGCTCGCCGTTGGACAGGGTTTCAAAAGGGCGATAAAGCGCTTCTTCCATCACCGCCAGTTTGGCAACCTCCTTTTGAACCTGCCACAACAAAACACTCGGCGCGATGGTTTTAAGAATGTCCAGGGTTGTTTGTGTTGGATCTGGCACAACAAAAGGAAAATATTCAAAATATACGTTTGCGGAAACCTTGCCGCTGTATTCGTATTGCCCCAAAAGCAGCTTTAAAAAAGTTGTTTTGCCGCGCCCGTTGCGGCCAATAAAACCCAGTTTCCAATCGGTATCCAACGTAAGGTTTATATGGGAGAATAAGGGCTCCACAGTGCCCTCATGGCAAAAACTCAGATCACGGACGGCGATAGTGGCCATGGTATCACTCCTTTTGTTGTTATGTAAAAAGCGCCGCAAGAAAATGCTCTTGCGGCGCTCAACACAAAACGAGCTAAACCAACGGAAACATCTTCTTGCCGCAGCGCAAAGCGATCACGCTCGCGCCGCCATCACATATCAGCAAGAAGAAATGTACATCCCGTCACCCTTTCGTACAAAATTCACGCAGTTCCAACCCATCTTATTCGGGCAGCGTAACCAGCGGGAATACCTTCTCTAGTTCGGCGGCAAACTCGTCCCGCTCAACGCCGATCTTGATCTGCAAATATACTTCCCCACTATAGCGCCCGTCTTGGATGTAGAAGTACGCGAAGCTTGCGTGATCCCAAGAAGAACGTATGTACGGCGTACCGTCTTCAAGTGTCTGCTCCTCTTGCTCATCACCAAAGGGCGAATTGAGCCCAATCTCAATCTCCCGCACCTTGCCATCTACCAGAGTTTGGCTTCTTAGCCTGTCATCTTGCATGCGGGTGAGGATCATATCGGTGGTGTCCACCGTGATCGTAACGCCATTATGGTTGTCAAACAACTCCACGCTGGAGTAAACACCCTGGGACCAGTAGCGGTCCAGCTCCACAAACTCTATGCCAGCCTGTACCCGCGCCACTTCGGCCTGGATCAGCTCACCCAACGCCTCTGCGGAGAGATCATCCCCGGCATTATCATAAATCTCAATAACCAGCTTGGCAGTGCCACCAAAATACTGCTTCAGGTCGATCATTGCGCGCCCGCGCCCCCAGCGGCT
>WQXF01000173.1 GCA_009784985.1 Clostridia bacterium
ACGGAGCGTTCCAAATTCTTTTCGTACCCACTCTTTTATCTCCCCGTTCACTGCGCCCATTTCTATTATATCATATCTTCTTTATTGTTGCACTCCTTTTCGATTCTGTGGGTCAAGGTAAGCTTTGGCAAGGGGGGTAAGGGATTTTCACCTAGCTTTCGTTTCTTCCCCAATCTCCCTTGCTAAAGGGAGGGGGACCGCCGCAGCGGTGGAGGGATTCCGCCCCCGTCGCTACCGCGATTTGTACACATACGAATAAAGCACCATCAAAGGCATTGCCCACCGCAAACGAATCAACCCGTACTTCAACGCCTGCTTAGGCTCCCGGCGCGCCAGCATACCCAAAGGCACACCCCGAAAAGCAGCCCGCGCTTCAGTGGAACGCAACAGCCCCCGGATCGCACCCACCCGGCGAAAGCCCCCAAAAGGGGTACCTGGCAAACACAGATTGATCACCGCTGTTTGCACATTACGCCGCGCCCGGATTGCCATCCGTAACGCCAGCGCATCAGCCAAACCCTGCCCGGCAAACAACGCAGCCAGGGCATCCTGGCTGGCATATTGGGATGCCGGTACAAAAGGGCTGTACCGCTGGGTGGTGGAGCCCCCATGAAAACGATAATGATACAAAGGCGCAGCCACCACCGCAACCCGCTGTGCCCGGAGCAACGCCTCCACGATAAACAGCAGATCCTCGGCATACCGAATATCGGCCCGAAAACGTACATCCTCCAGCACCTGGCGGGCAAACAAGTTACGCGGCGTGTAACCGCTCAAGGGCAACGCCTCGCCGTCAAAGTCCAGCGCCACCATGCGGGGCACCAGATCGTTCCGGATCGCGGCAGCATCCAGCACGGTTCCATCGGGCCAGGGCAGGGGAACCTCCGCCGGCCCGTCGGGCAACTCCTTGATCACCGCACAAAATGTCACCTCGGCGCCGTTTGTTTCAGCGGCGCGCAGCAGGGCGGCGTACATACCAGTTGCCACCCAATCATCCGCATCGCAAAAGCCGATGTACGCGCCCCGGGCCTGGTCTAACGCGTGGTTGCGCGCCTCGGACACACCCCGGTTGTGGGCAAAACCAAATACCCGAACACGAGCGTCTTTAGCAGCATAAGCCTCGGCCAAAGCAAGGGTGCCGTCGGTAGAGCCGTCGTCCACCACCAGAATTTCGATCTCATTTTCTTCTTGTGCCAGCAGGGAATCCAAGCAGCGCCCCAAGGTATCGGCTGCATTATAGGCTGGCACAACGATGCTGAGCCGGGGCGTCATGCGGAGGCCTCCTCATCCGTTGGATCTAAAGATTTTCGCCACAGCACACCCTGGGTCACCAGATAGGCGCAGCACACCGGCGAAAAGGGCGAGTAAATGGACTCAAACAAGCCTTGCAATATAAACAGCGTGGTAATGAGCAGCGGCGCGATGGCCATCACCTGCACGTGCCTGCGCCGCCAGTAGTACAGCCACGCCCGGTATGCCGAAAACGCCACGTACAGCGCAAATAGCAAACCGGCGGGCCAGCCATAATTGTACGCCACCTGCACAAAGGCATTGTGGGCATTGCGCGGAAGCAGCTCATAATTGTTTGCATGCATCCACTCCACCACAAAACTCTGCTGATGCCCGTTCCAGGTTAGGTTGGTGAGGGCCGCGCGCCATAAGGATACGCGCATGGAGCTTACATCGTCCAGGGTAAAGACCCGCTCGTTGGGATGGGGCGCGTGGGGATCCAGGCCCAAATCGGTGGTCTCATTGATGTACTGGCTCCAGAAGTAGTCTTCTTCGGCGTAGCGGTATACCCTTTGCCAGGTGATATACCCCAACACGCCGCTTGCGGCAATACATACACACAGCATCCCGGCAATCACCAGCCATGGGCGGCGTGCCCGGCGCAGCAGCACACAGCCCGCAAGCACCAGCAACACACCCAGGTAAGCGATGGCCACCGAGCGGGAGGCGCTGATCAATACGGCACAAGCGCCCATTAAGCTCAACAGCCCGTAAACCGCCGCCAGCTTGCGCCGGCCCTGCTGCCAATCGGCATAACACAAAAGCAGGGCGCACACACTCATCAGCCCCGCACACATGGCAAAGCCGTTTTGATTGTAAAATACACCGGCATACCCTACCGTCAAGCTAAAGGAAAAACGCACCGTGGCAAACGACCACAGCAAAAACGGCATGGTGGCCAGCACCACGCCACGGGTTACGGCGTAGAGGGTGGAGGTATCGTCCCTGGCGGATATAATGGCAAATAGAAAGGGGTAGGCCAGCAGGAGCGCGGTGGCCTCGGGCAGCCAGTTTTCGTTAAAAAAGCCTGCTACCAGCATGCACAGGTGCAAGGCAAACCATAGGGCGGCCATGCCCTTGTGCCAGCGTACCCGGTAAACAAAACCCGGTGTGCGGGCGGTGAGCGCCACAATGGCCACCAATATCAAGCCTAAGGCAATGTACTCCATCCAGCGGCCGGGAAATTTGCGGTGGGTAAAATACACGGCGTAGGCAAACAGGGCGGTGACCGCGGGCAGCAGCAACCGGGGATCAAACAAATCCACAAACACGCCGGTGATCTTGTCGAACACCCGCAGCAGGCCCGAGGGGTTCAGGATGGGGTCAACGGAGGGTTTTGGTTCGCGCATGATCAAACTCCCTTTTCTTTATTTATGTGGCGTGTTATCCAAATGCTTCATCCTCAATTAATACGTGGATTAGATTCACCAACTCTTCGAGTGGCGAAAAATCCGTGATCGGATTATTGTACAAAGTGAGTGTCTCAAGCTCGGTCATTCCTGCCAGCGGCGTGATGTCGGTGATCTGGTTCCCACCCAAATACAATTGGGTAAGCCCGGTGAGCCCTGCCAGGGGCGTAATGTCCGTGATCTGGTTTTCATCCAAATAGATCCAGATCAGTTCGGTCAACCCTTCCAGCGGAGTGATGTCGGTGATCTGGTTTTGGGTCAACTGGATTGCGAACAGATTGGCCAACCCTGCCAGCGGTGCGATGTCCCTGATCTGATTGTACTCTAAATGGAGGACGAGCAGATCGGTCAGTTCTGCCAGGGGCGCGATGTCGGCAATCTGATTGTTGCCCAAAGTGAGCGCTGCCAGGTTGACCAGCCCCGCCAGTGGTGTAATGTCCACAATCTGATTGTGGTGCAAATAGATTTCTTCCATTTTTATCATGCCTGCCAGCGGCGTGACATCCGTGATCTGATTATCGCTCAAGCCAAGGGAGGCCAGATTCGTCAGCCCTGTCAGAGGCGTGATATCCGCAATCTGATTCCCTTCCAAGCCAAGTAAATACAGATTGGTCAGCCCTGCTAGTGGTGTGATGTCCGTGATCTGGTTGCCCCACAAATTAAGATGTGTTAGATTGATCAGCCCCGCCAATGGTGTGATATCCGTAATTTGATTATGATCTAAGGAGAGGTCGGCCAGATTGGTCAACTTGGCAAGCTCGCTGATATCGCTGATGCCCCCCCATGACAAGCTCAACTCGGTCACGTCCACACGCACGGTTCGCCCGCCGATGGTGATGGTTTCCGGCCCGGCGCCCAGGGCGGGCAGGGCGGCAGCAAGCAGCAGCAGGGCACAAGCCCAGGCAATGATACGCGCAAAATGGGTATGGGACACGGTGTACACTTCCTTTCTATGGGCGGAATCCCTCCACCGCTCACGCGGTTCCCCTCCCTTTAACAAGGGAGGTAGGGCTGCATACAAAAGTCGGCCACTCCATCCTAACCCCCCTTGTCAAAGGGGGCCGGAGCGCCGTAGCGCGACAATGGCGAATTGAGGAGAGGGCCACCGCAGTGGCGGGGGGATTCCGCCGCCGCTATCGCCCGTTCGTACAGCGCCGTACACTGCTCCGCATTGCGCCGCCAGGTGAGTGCTTGAGCGGTTTCCATGCCGCGTTGGCGCGCCGCTTCTACCTCTTCCCCACCCTCCAGCAGTTTGCGAAGGGTATCGGCCAGCGCCCCGGCATCATCGGCTGGCGCCAGGTAGCCGTTCTGGCCATGGCGGATCACATCGGCGATACCCTGGCCCTCACAACCCACCGCCACACATCCAGCAGCCATCGCTTCGATATACACGATACCAAAACCCTCGGGGGAGCTGGGCATCACAAACAGATCGCTCTCCCCCATAAGCGCCAGCGCCTCCTTGTGGGGGATGGCCCCGGTGAGGGTCACCCG
>WQXF01000174.1 GCA_009784985.1 Clostridia bacterium
AATTAAAACGAGGAATTTACCAGTACTTTTCAACCGCGCCCCCTTCACCACAACTTTGTTTCCCAGATCTCGAAAAAATGGGGTAACTCAAGCTTGTTAAAGGGAGGGGGACCGCCGCAGCGGTGGAGGGATTCTTACGGGCAGCTTTTTGGTATTGGCAAACTTGTTGGTATATATTCGGTTCTAAATGCTTCTGCCCTGCGGGCAAAAAGAAGATTGATTTTTATCGCAAAATTGTGCTACAATGATCCCAACAACTGAATATGCATGTCTTCGGGGCAGGGTGAAATTCCCGATCGGCGGTGATTCTGTATGCAAACAGAAAGTCCGCGAGCGCAAAGCGCTGAATTGGTGCAATTCCAATACCGACAGTGAAAGTCTGGATGAGAGAAGATAGGATCACGCATTTTAGCGCCTACAAGACATGTTGTTTAGGCGTTCATTTTTTTGGAGGAGGAGAACCTATGCAACAACGGATCGACACAAAAAAACTCACGGTGCTTGCGATGCTCTGTGCTCTTGCGTACCTGGCCATGGTGGTGATACGCATACAGCTCGTGCCCTTCCCGCCCATCAAGTACGACCCCAAAGACGTGGTGATCGTAATCGGCGGATTTCTGTTCGGCCCTCTGGCGGCGGTAGCCATGTCCGCAGTTGTTTCTTTTTTAGAGATGCTTACTATACCCGATGCTGGTGGCTGGATCGGATTTGTGATGAATGTGGTATCAACCTGCGCATTTGTGTGCACGGCGGCCATCATCTATAAAAGGTATCGCAATCTAAAAGGGGCGGTTGTTGGGCTCGTGGCGGGCGTGCTGCTCATGGTGGTTACAATGATCCTATGGAATTACTTGCTAACCCCCATTTTTATGCGGGTGCCCCGTGAGGCTGTTGTGCCGCTGCTTGTGTCCACATTTTTGCCTGTGAATTTGATCAAGGGTGGGCTTAACGCGGCCATCGCCATGCTGGTGTACAAACCCCTGTGCAGCGCGCTGCGTTCGGCGCGCCTGATGCCCGCCCCCGAGAGCGAGGGCGCAACCAAAGGCAAGATTAACATCAGCGTGATCCTGCTGTCTTGCTTTGTGATTGTAACCTGTGTGTTGTTCATTCTTGTGTTGCAGGGGCGTATTTGATATAATACAAACCATATGCCAGACTATGTAACACGATCCGAAGCCGAAACGCACCGCCTGGGCCAGCGCCTGGGCGGGTGTTTGTGTGCCGGGGATACAGTGCTGCTTTGCGGTGAGCTGGGTGCGGGCAAGAGTGTGCTGGCCAGGGGGATCGCAAGGGGCCTGGGGGTACAGGGCGTGATGCCCAGCCCCACCTTTACGCTGATGACGATACACAATGGAACACAATGCCCCGTGTATCACATGGATTTGTATCGGCTACAGAGCGCTGCCGATCTGTACGAAAGCGGGCTGGAGGAGTACATCGGCGGCGATGGCGTGGCATTGATCGAGTGGCCCGAGCGGGCGTTTGAAGCCCTGCCTCAACGTCACTTGTTGGTGGAATTATTGTATGAGGACGATGGGTCGTCGCGCCGGATTTGTTTGAAACCAATGGGTGGTTTCTTGGACGGGAGGGAAGACCTTTGAGGGTGCTAGCCGTCGATACGTCAGGCCCAACCGTGGGGGTGGCGTTGCTGGAGGGGGATCGCCTGCTTTTTGAGTGCTCCCTTACCCACAAGCGCACCCACTCCGTGTGGCTGATGCCAGCCATTGAGCAAGCCCTGAGCCAAACCGAACGGCAGATAGAGGATATCGATCTGTTTGCTGCCGTGGTGGGGCCGGGTTCCTTTACCGGGGTGCGCATTGGCGTGACCACGGTCAAGAGCCTAGCCCAAGCGATGGGAAAACCCTGTATTGGCGTCAACGCCCTGGAGGCCTTGGCCGCTGGCACAGGGGATTTTTCCGGGGCAGTGTGCCCGCTGTTAGATGCCCGGGCCGGGCAGGTGTACGCGGCTGCCTTTGAGGCGGGCTGTAGGTTATTGGCCGACGCCGCGCTGCCGTTGCCAGATTTTTTGGAGCAAGCAGCCGGTTTGGCCATGCCGCTCTTATTTGTAGGAGATGGCGCGCCAACCTATGCCGAGGCGATTTTGGAACGTTTTGGTGATAAAGCTCGGATGGCGCCTGCCCATCTCTGTGGCCTGCGGGCAGGCGCGGCGGCGGTGTTGGCGCAACAGGCTGCCCCGTTGGCCGTATCCTATAACGCGTTGCTGCCCCTGTACCTGCGCGCGCCTCAAGCCGAACGGGAACGTGCCGCAAAGCGAGGCGAAAGCTTGTGAAACGAAAAAGCAACACAGAAACCGCGGTCATCCGCCCCATGACCATGGGGGATATCGACGCCATCACCGAGATGGAGAAGTTGGTGTTTACCCTGCCCTGGTCTTACGATTCCTTTCGGCGGGAGTTGGAAGAGAACGTGGCGGCCCGCTATCTGGTGTTGGAGGATCAAGGGCAGGTGGTGGCGTACGGCGGCATTTGGCTGGTGATCGACGAGGCCCACGTTACCAACATCGCCGTGCATCCACAGGTTCAAGGCCGGGGGTATGGCGAGCGCCTGATGCGCGCGCTGATGCGCCTGGCATCCGACACCTGCATGGGTTTGATCACACTGGAAGTGCGGCGTTCCAATACCGCCGCCCAGGCCCTGTATCACAAGGTGGGTTTTCAGGATGTGGGCTACCGCAAGCGGTATTATCAGGACAACCAAGAGGACGCGCTGATTATGTACGCAACCTTGCCATTGGCCGAATAGGAGCAGCAAATGAGCCGATACGCCCTGATATCCGACATCCACGGGAATCTGCCCGCCTTTCTTGCCGTATTAGAAGATGCAAAAAAACATGCCGCTGATCAACTTTTATTGCTTGGCGACTATATAGAGGATTTCCCTTGGCCCAATGAGGTTGTACAGACCATCCGGGGGCTAGAGAATGCCATAGTGATCCGCGGCAACAAAGAGGAGTATTTGCTCAACATGCAGGGCGAAGACCAAACCCAATGGGTATACGAGCAAATGATGCCCATGTGCTGGAACTATCGTGCGCTTACGGCGGATCATTTGGAGTATCTTGTGGCGTTGCCTGCTTCGGTTGAATTAACGGATGAAAATGGCGCAAGCATTTTTCTGTCCCATGCTTCGTCGGTATTTAAGTGCATGTTGGGGAATCAAGAAGTTATATCCGAAATAGCAAAAAAGCCAACTGGGGTTTATGCCTTTGGGCACATTCATATCCAATGGCATATGGAGATAGAGGGCAGATTGTTCATCAATCCAGGTTCTTGCGGCATGCCCTTGGATTTTGACGGGGGCGCGCCCTATACAATCCTTGAGCAAACCGGCCCCCATTGGCAGGTGATCCAACGCAGGGTGCCCTACGACACGGAAGCGGCCATCGAGGCGCTCCGGTTTTCCAGTCTTTTTGCCCAAGCCGAAATATGGAGCAGGATCATGATACGGCAGCTGCGCACAGGCACCGACATCATCAATCCCTTTATACATCACGCCCAAGGGTTGGCGCGGAAGCGGGGCTGTCCCGTGCATCCCATAAGCAATGACCTATGGTGGGAGGCTGCCGCCACGTTTGAACTTTGGGATATTTTTGAGGGGTGAAGGCAGTGAAGGGGTTTTTGCGGCGGTTGCTTTCCCTGGTTGTGGGGCTGTTTTTGTACGCTGCCGGCATCGTTTTATGCATACAGGCCAATATCGGGTGTGCGCCGTGGGATGTGCTGCACATGGGGCTTTCGTTTAAGCTGGGCATCACCATGGGGCAGGTGTCGATTCTGGTGGGGGCCCTTGTTTGCCTCATCGTATTTTTGCTCTGGGAAAAGCTGGGGATGGGCACGCTGCTGAATATGCTCCTGATCGGCGTTTTTATGGACATGCTTTTTGCTCTTCACATCATTCCTACGATCAACCAATTTTGGATGGGCATGATTGTGATGGTGATCGGTTTATTTGTGATTGCCTTGGGCTCTTACTTTTACATCGGTTCGGGCTTTGGGGCTGGGCCGCGGGACAGCCTGATGGTGTGTATCAAGCGCCGCACAGGCTGGCCGGTGGGCGCCTGCCGGGCGTTAGTAGAGGGGTCGGCTTTGGTGCTGGGATATTTTTTGGGCGGGCAAGTGGGCATTGGCACAGTGATGGCGGTATTTGGCATTAGCTTTTGCATAC
>WQXF01000175.1 GCA_009784985.1 Clostridia bacterium
ATTCTTTTCACCCCTTGTTTTTCCTCCCTTTTACTTCGCTCTTCACCTTCTCTTTCCCTTTTGGTTTTTGTTAAGATTATATAACAAACTCCCCGCGCGCGAGGAGTTTGTTGATGAGCTGAGAGCCGGCGCTGGGCCGGCTCTTTCAGATAAACAAGTTAACGGTTGGAGATGGTCGCCTCGGTGTCCTTGTCGAAGAAGTGGAGGCGGTTGGCGTCAAACGCCACCTTGATTGTGTCGCCGGTATGGGCGTTGGAACGCGGATCCACCCGGGCAATGATGTTCTCTTCCTTGCCGGTGGTCTTTAGGTACAGATAGGTCTCCGAACCCATCAGCTCCACAACTTCAACGCTGGCTTCAATGGTGCTGTCCGGCGAGTTGGCCAGGAACACTTCCTCGTCGTGAATGTTCTCGGGGCGGATGCCCATGTAGACTTCTTTTTCGATATAGGATTCGTCTACGAACTTGGCGATCTTGCTGGCCGGAACCTTGATACGGTTCTCGCCAAAGGTAGCCACAACATCCTTGCCCTCTTTGCCCAGCTTTACGGTAAAGATGTTCATCATAGGGCTGCCGATAAAGGAAGCCACGAACAGGTTGCAGGGATGATCGTACAGATGCTGGGGCGAATCCACCTGCTGGATAAAGCCGTCTTTCATTACCACGATGCGGGTGCCCATGGTCATGGCTTCGGTTTGATCGTGGGTTACGTAGATAAAGGTGGTTTGCAGGCGCTGGTGGAGTTTGGTGATCTCGGTACGCATGGCCACGCGCAGCTTGGCGTCCAAGTTGGAGAGGGGTTCGTCCATCAGGAACACCTTGGGATCGCGTACGATGGCACGGCCCAGGGCCACGCGCTGGCGCTGCCCGCCCGAAAGAGCTTTGGGCTTGCGGTTGAGCAGTATCTCGATGCCCAGTATCTTGGCGGCCTCTTGCACCAAGCGATCGATCTCCGCCTTGGGCTTGCGGCGCAGCTTTAGGCCAAAGGCCATGTTGTCGTATACCGTCATGTGGGGATAGAGCGCGTAGTTTTGGAACACCATCGCGATATCGCGATCTTTGGGCGCCACGTCGTTCACCAAACGGTCGCCGATGTACAGTTCCCCGTTGGTGATCTCTTCCAGGCCCGCCACCATACGTAAGGTAGTGGATTTTCCGCAGCCCGACGGCCCGACCAGTACGATGAATTCCTTGTCTTCGATGTCCAGGTTGAAGTCGCTTACGGCAATAACGCCTCCCGCGTACTCCTTGGTGATGTTCTTCAGCGATACGCTTGCCATCCCAGATCCTCCTTCTTAATAATAAACGATAAAAGGATAAGGAAACTATGTGCCGGACACGTTCCGCCGGCTTTTTTCATTAAGTTCATTATAGCTTGCATGGCTTGTCCGCGTAAAGCGTAGGATTCACCAAAGTTACTAGAACGCATTTGTTCAGTCTCTCTTAGGAAAAGTGAGAAAATTACGGGAATACAACGGTTTTTTTACGGCGTCACCACATGTTGTGTATATACGCAAAATCAGGCACTAGCCCCCTTCTGCCATCCGAAAAGCTTCAACCGGCTCCATCCGCGCCGCCCGCAGGGCCGGATATACCCCAAAAAAGACGCCAATGGCGCAGGCAAAGGCCAGGGCAGTGAGCCGCATGCCGGAAGTGATGGGGATCAAAATGCCGATGAGCCGCTGGGCGCCCAGGGCCATGGCGCCGCCGCCCAGCATGCCCAGCACGCCACCCATCAGCGCGTAAATCACCGCCTCAAACAAAAATTGCAGGCAGATCGTGCCCCTGGGCGCACCCAAGGCCTTGAGCACACCGATCTCCCGCCGCCGCTCCCGCACGGATACCAGCATGATGTTCATCACGCCGATGCCCCCCACCGCCATGCAGATCACCGCCACGCAGGCCATCACCAGCAAAAAGATACGCAATATGCTGCGGGCAGCGTCCATCTCGGCCTGGTAGGTGGTGGTTTGGTATTGGCCGCCGTAGCGCTGGGCCAGGGCACGGGCCCCGGCCTCGCCTGCCTCTAGTGGATCACCCGCGGCAAATACCGACAGGGCAATCTCATTCACTTCCGCCCCATAGATGCCCTCAAACACCTGGAGGGGCAGCCACGCGCGGTTGGCTTGCTCCGGGGGTTTTGCCACGTTCATCTCGCCGATGTCCGCATCCCCCGCAATGCCGATCACCCGCATGCGCCTGCCCGCCACATCGATCCGCTGGCCCAGGGGATCGGCATGGCCGAACAACTCCTGGGCCACCTCCCGGGAGAGCACCACCACGGCCCGGTGCTCCCGAGCGTCGCTGGGATGCAAAAAGCGCCCGCTCCGTATTTCCAGGCCCTCAATGGTAGCCAGTTCAGGCTCACAGCCCACCAGCAGGGTTTGGACAACTTCATCTTGATAGAGCACGATGCCGGCACGGTAGGCCACCGCGCTTGCCATCACCCCCGAAGAGGCTACGGCATCGCGCACCAGCCGCGCATCCTCCCGCACCAGGGCACGCTCCTCCCCCCTGGCAGGCCGGATCCAGGCGCGGCCCACGCCAATGCGGGCCAGCTGGCTTTCCACCTCCACCTGACCCGCGTCGCCAATGGCCGCCACCGCCATAATCGCGCCAATGCCAATGCCCAGGCCCAGCACGGTAAGCACCGAACGCAGCGGCGTTTGAAATACGCTGCGCACAGAAAGAAGCAGGGTATCCCACACCTTCACGGCAAACTCACCTCCACCAACTCGCCCTCCTGCAGGTCCATGGGTGGGTGGAGGATCACCAGAGCGCCTTCGAGCAGGCCTTCCACTGCTACGTGCAATGCGTCTTGCAGGCCGGTGCGTACAGGCGTCCGCCAAGCCCTTTGCCCGTATACCAGCCAAACCGATTCGTCTACCAAGGCTTCAAGGGGCACCAGCATGGCCCCTT
Organism: Clostridia bacterium; assembly: GCA_009784985.1. Classification (GTDB taxonomy): domain Bacteria; phylum Bacillota; class Clostridia; order Christensenellales; family Aristaeellaceae; genus WQXF01. The sequence continues at coordinate 2,920 of WQXF01000175.1, forward strand.
GCTGGGCGCGGCATATGATTTCTACATCCAGCCGCGCGCCCGTAGGCAGGGCGATGGCATGGTCGGGGGTCAACTCCACGGCTACGCTCAGCACCCCGTCTTGCCGCGCCATGGGCATACCAACCGATAACACCGTGCCCTCGCCCAACAGCTCGTCGTCGCGGAAAAAGCGGGCGCGCAACCCGGCTGTTAACCGCAGGGACTCCCGCTCCCCCACCTGCATACGCACCACCTGCCGCTCCTGGGCCAGGGTGAGGGCAGGCGCGCCGGGCAGCAGCACCTCACCGGCATGGATGTAGGTGGCCAGTACCTCGCCGCCCTCCATGGCACGTACGGTATTGGCTGCGATGCGGGCTTGCAGCGCTTCCGTCTGCTGCCTGGTTTGATCATCCCGGGCATCGGCCAGCCATTGGGTATCCACTTCTAAAACTTGGGGCGCAGCGATGGCCTCGGTGCGCATCGCAGAAACCAGCGCCTGCTCCTGGGCATCAGATTCCAGGCGAAACAGCGCCTGCCCGGCCTCCACCTTTTGGTTGGCCGACACAAACACCTGGGCCACCACGCCCCCGGTGAGGGAAGACACGGTATACTCCCCGCTCCGCCCTACCACGCCGCCGCCTTCCACGCGCTCCTCAATGATGTGCCGCCCCTCCACAGGCCGCGCACGCACCAGCCGCGCGCTCTCCTTGGGCAGCCACAGCATCGCTCCCACGGTTGTGATGGTGATCCCCAGCATGAAGGCGTATGCCGTCCGTTTGCGCATCCAAAAACGCACCTCGCTCCATTTGATTCGGCACGCTTATTGTGGCATGGGAGCGGGAAAACCATGCAACGTGATGCTTGACAGTACCAAACGCACTTGTTATACTGTGAATGAAAAACGGCGTTGCCGGTAAACGGTTAACCCGGTCGTTAGTTAGAAAATAACCGCAGACCGTGTCAGGGGGCGGTTATTTTCTATTGCCTCTCAGAATCGCCACGATTAACGCCGCAAAAGCGATCATTAACGTCAACGTTTCATACGTGGTCAATTGGCCTCACCCCCTTTCGGTGGTGTGGCTAATTTTATTGCACCGCACGACGCTTGACAGTGCGAAACGCACTTGCTA
>WQXF01000176.1 GCA_009784985.1 Clostridia bacterium
AGGCCGAATCGAAAAGGTGCGGCTCACTGGGGATTTCTTTGGCACTTCTCCTGTGGGGGAGGTAGAAGCGGCGCTGGCTGGCATCCCCTATGAGCGGGAGGCCGTGGCGCTGGCACTGCCCGAAACGCTGCTGGAGCGTACCCTGTGGAATGTGCCGCGGGAGACGCTGCTGGAGGTTTTGTTTGACCGCTAGACATCTCCTTGATCCCCCTGAATGGTGGTGAGGTTTTGCAGCAGTGATATGGCGTTTGCGCTTCCTTCTTCGCTGATAAAATAGGTTGTTTTCCTGCCCTGCTTTTGAGCAGTAACAAGGCCACTCTTTGTAAGAACCTTCAAGTGCTGGATCAATGTGGTTGGAGAAGTACCAAGCGCCAGCACAAAATCTTGCAAACCCATTGGGCCTTGCTTTAGGTGCGAAAGGATCATCAAACGCCTTTCATTGGCCAACGCGGCAAAGACCCTTCTGGCGATAAAAAGCTCCCGGTTCATATTCTTTGCTTCCTTTCGTTGGTGTTTTCTTTGGCATATACACTGTAAATTGTGTTGTAACACACATGTCAAATGATGTTTTTGTTAATCTTTTATCTGTTTTATGGTAATAGTAACTATAATCAACAGCGTTTGCTCATGAATATAAAACAGCATTTCAAAAATGAAAGCGGCGGTCATTTGATGCAACTGTTGTGTTGCACATGGGTTGCATAAATTACGCGCAGCATATTTTGACGATGCTCGAATTATGTGGTAATATGTTGAAAAAGCTGCTTGGAGGATGCCATTATGAGCATAGAGATAAGCGATCAGGATTTTGCAAGGCTTCTTCGTGAGAAAGCCCGTGCGGGTGATCCGGAATTTAAATACGGGATCGGCTACTGTTATTATAGGGGTATAGGTATAAAAGAAAGTTACATTGAAGCGCTAAAATGGATTAAGCCTGCGGCTGAGCAGGGGCATGTTGATGCACAATTCCACTTAGGATATATGCTCAGCCTGGGCGAAGGGATTTCCAGTGACAAAGAGGAGGCTGCCAAATGGTACCAGCTCTCTGCAAACCAAGGGCATGCAGTAGCACAAAATAATTTGGCCCGCTGTTACCGAGATGGGGAGGGTGTAACCCAAAGCTATGACAAAGCGATCCATCTATTGAACCTTTCGAGTGGCCAAGGCTACTGGCGAGCTTCCCTTAACCTTGGCGTGCTGTATGAGAGCGGAACGGGTGTGGAGCAGGATCTGGCAACAGCCAAATTATACTACCAAAAGGCGCTAGCTGATTCGGCCCTTGGGAATGATCCCGCTAACGAAGCGGATATATTGGATATTCGAGAAAAGCTAGGTAAAATTGACACGATGTTTGTAGACGCCGAGAAAAAGGCGGTAGCCGCACGCGAGGCAGAGCGCACAGAAGTGTTCATAAGTTATGCTCATAAGGATGAGCAATATAAAAACGAACTGCACCCCTATCTTCAAATGCTGAAAAAAACCACAGAAATTAAGTGGTGGGACGACACACACATAAAGCCAGGCGAAGACTGGAATAAGCAAATTAACGGTGCTCTCTCAAAAGCGAAGATTGCTGTGTTGATGATTTCCGCCAACTTCTTCGCATCTAACTACATATGGAGCGAAGAACTCCCCAAGTTGCTGGAGGCAGCCGAACAAGAGGGCGCTACTATTCTTTGGGTGCCCGTCCGCACCTGCCCATACGAAGATACGGGCATAGCCAAATACCAGGCGATAACCGACCCTAAAAAGCCGCTCACAAAATGCAATGATGCTGAACGTGATGACGTGTACACAGCGTTGGTAAAACGCATAAAGGAACTTCTAAAACCCTTAATGCCAGAGTAAGGACATATGGCTTATTCCCGCCTCCCCTCCCCCTGCTCCTCCCATTCCCGCATAATGACCGCGCCGTATTGCCCCCAAATCGCCCTGGCCAGCCGCCCCATGCGCAGGTTTGAATCGTTTGATTCTTTTGCGTCCATGTTGTCACCCCTTTGTTTTATGTGTGACCCGGGATGGAATCCCTCCACCGCTACGGCGGTCCCCCTCCCTTTAGCAAGGGAGGTAGGGGTTAAGAACGCAGATTTCACATTAATCCCCTACCCCCCTTGTTAAAGGGGGGAGGGCCACCGCAGTGGCGGGGGGATTCCGTCCCCGCCACAAGTTGCTTCTGCAATAGAATCCCCACCAAGTCGCATCTCTAGTATCCCTACAATTCCCAGTGATCCTCCCCAGCAAACAGCGTATACTCATGCCAAGGGAGGGTATTACCATGCGATTGGCCGCCTACGCCCGTTACTCCAGCGACATGCAACGCCACGAATCCATCACCGCGCAGCTGCGCGCCATCGATGATTACGCCAAATCCCACGGCCACGAGATCGCCGCCATTTACACCGACGAGGCGCTCTCCGGCCGCAGCATGAAGCGCCCCCAATTCCTTGCCATGATGGCGGCGGCACGGCGGCGGGAGTTTGAGGGCGTGATTGTGTATTACCTGGCGCGCCTCTCCCGCAGCCTGGAGGATCATGTGCTCATCGAGCGGGATTTTGCCCGCATGGGCATATCGCTGATCTCCGTAAAAGAGCCAGACGCCGATACCCCCAACGGGCGCATGGTGCGGGGCATTATGCAGGTGCTTTCCCAGCACGAAAGTGAGCAACTGGGTGAGCGGGTGCTCTACGGCATGCGGGAGTCGGCACACAAGGGCATCCACATGGGCCCTGCCCCCATCGGGTACATCAAGGATGCGGATAAGCGGCTGCAAGCCGACCCACGCACTGCTCCTCATGTTGTGCGGGTGTTCGAAATGTTTTGGGCCGGGCACAGCTACTACGAATGCTCGGAGTATTTGGCGGCCCACGGCATTTTGAGCGCCCGCACCGGCAAACCCTATGATCCCTCCAGCATGTCTTATTTATTGCGCAACCGGATATACATCGGCGAATACGCTTATGACGACATTATCATCCCGGGTGGCGTGCCCGCCATCGTGCCGGATGGGTTATTTGATTCGGTAAACGAACGGCTCGCCAACTTCCGGGCCGTCCAGCGCTCCTACAAGGCTAGCAGGCGCTTCCCCCTTACCGGGCATCTGTTTTGCGCCTGCTGTGGCAACAAGATCACCGGCACCGTTTGCACGGCCAACCGGGCCCAGAATCGATACGCCTATTATCTGTGCGCCACCTGCAATTCCAAAAAACAGCGGCGGGAAACCAGCCAGCGCTCCTATGCCACACGGGCCGAAGCATTGGAAGCGCGGGTGGTGGAAGCGCTCCGGGATCAGGTATTCTCCCCCGCCTCCCTGCAACGGATCGCCACCGAGATCCACCGCCAGCTCGTGGAAGAGAACCGTTCTTCCTCCTTCCCGGAGCTATCGGCGCGGATGCGGGAGTTGGATCGGGAGATCAAAAACTGCACCGACGCCATCCTTGCCGTGGGTGTATCCCCGGCGCTGGCGGCGACCCTCAAAACAAAAGAGGCCGAGCGGGCCAGCATTTTATCTCGGCTGCGGGCCCAACGCTCCCCCAACGATCTCCCCACCCAATCCTTTATTGAAGCCTCCCTACGCAAGCAATACAAGCACTTCACCTTGGATGATGATCACCTTTGTGAGGCGTTGACTGCCGTGGGCTTCCATGGGATTTACGCCTGTCCCGAACCCAGGAGCGGCTTTACGCTGGAGGCTACTTGCGCCCTGCATTTGTGTGGGGATGAAAGCGGGTCGCCTATTTCATCTAAAAACAGCACGCCGCCGTGGGACTTGGTGACCGCTCCCGGCTTGGGTTGGGGCACGCCTTGTACACCCAGGGGCCCGGCGCCCTGATAGATGGGATCGTGCACCGAACCGATCAGCGGATCGGCGATGGCCCGCTCGTCAAAGCGGACGCAGGTGGCGTCCATCTCCACAAAGGGCGCTTCCAGGGCAAAGGGCGTGCCCCGGGTCTTTTTGGCGGCCTCCAGCACCAGGCGAGCGGCGCAGGTTTTGC
>WQXF01000177.1 GCA_009784985.1 Clostridia bacterium
CGCGCCGTCTTGCCCCACCGAACCCACAATGAGCCGGGTGAGCTTGGCGCGCAGCAGTATGGTTTCTTGCTCCTGGGGCAAGGAAAACGCGACGGGCTCCTCCAGCGCGTGAGCAAGGGCCTGCCGCCCCATGGGGGGCTGCAATAAATACTCGCCCGCGGGCAAGGACAGTTCAATCTCGCCCCCCGGCCCGGAACGCACCTGCAACGGCGCGCCTTCCGCGCCGGACACCGGGCTGCCGTCAACGTTTAACACGGCAAAATCCGCCTGACCCACAGGCAATTCGATCAGCTCTCCGTTTTCGTCTATCTCGCCCACGCCCACGGTATAACGCCCGGTGAGCACCGGCGGGCACAATACCAAACTCTCGGCCAGAGATGCGGCCTTGAGGGTAAGCGTTTCCCCGCCGCGCACCCTATCGGGCAAGGCGTAACCCTCGGGCAGCCCTTCGTACCGAACGGCATAATTACCGGGCGCAAGGGCGGGCGTTACCGCCTGACCCGACGCGTCGGTGATGTACTCGCCAATCAACGTGTTTCCTTGCCACAAGGTACAACGGACGCCCACCAACGGAACCGCCAATTGATCGGGCAGACCGCCGGTAAGGGCAAAACGAATATATCCCTCCTGGGCCTCGGAAAGGAGGTTCAGCTCGGTATCCTGTCCATCGGTGATAGAAAACTCGGTTTCTGAATCAAGCTGGGCCACACGCAATACATAGGAACCAGCAGGCAACGCACTTTGCGCGAGGCCATTGGCATCGGTGCTCCATTCGCCGGCCACGGAACGGCGGTTTCCGTCCAGCACTTGCAGGCCCATATCCGTAAGAGGCGCGCGCTCAAGCTGCCCGTCGGAACGCATGGCCACGCTCTCGGCCAATACCAGCACCCGGCCCATCCGCTGATGCACAAAGGTATCGCCCGCCAGGGCCCCGTCCCGCACGGTCACATCCCGGCGCGGATCGGTTGCGGGCAAAAAGTCTTGGGGTGGCTCCGTGTTCTCTATCACATAATCACCGGCTGGCAGCGGGTCTACCTGCCACGCTCCGTCAGCTCCGGTCACTCCCTCTTGCACAAGCTGCCCCTCCTGAAGGAGGCGCACCTGCACCCCGGCCAGGGGCTGGCCGTCCGTATCTGCGGCCAATACCTCCAGCCCGCCGGGCATGGCATTGTCCACGCGCAGCTCAGTCAACCCTTCAATGGACCAATAACCCTCAGGTATGGGCATATAGCCCTCGGGCGCGCTCACTTGGCGCATAAAAAATACCAGGCCATCCGGCAGATCAAAACTGACCGGTTCGGCCTGGGTGCGGACCAAAAACGGAGAATGGGGCGCGCGGGGATCGGGCCAAGGCTGCATATTGCCTTCGGCGTCAGGCGCATAGATGCCAAAAACCGCGCCGGACAGGTACTCCTGCGCCACGGGCGGCCCGTTGATCTCGCCCCTGGACATGCCACGCACCGCCAGCGTGTACCGCTGGGCTAACGCCTGGGATTGCCCGGCTTGAGGCACGTAATGCAGTTGCCCGCCCTCGCTCAGGAATATCTCGCCCAACGCCCAACCGGCGACGGCCGCGGCCATTCCAATACAAACCGTACAAACTGCAAAAAAAACGGCTCTTTTTCGCCACTTGACCAAGCTGTCATCCCCCTGCATGCTCCTTTAAACTCACAGAAATTATAGCACACACGGCGATGTCATGCAATGATTTGGCAGAAGGGTATACCCATCAGAAAAGATTTCGATCAAACACAAAAACTTCGAATCTCCCAACACTGAATTCTTCCAAAATATTGTCCTTCAGGTCAGCCAATTGGTCACTTTCGATGAATAGGTCATATTCGTCATCCGTAGCAAGCAAAAAACTCTTTGTGATATTGGGATTGGGCTCAAACCATGAAGGTGCGGATTGATAATCCGACCCACGGTATCCTTCTTCATCAATTAAGACGTAACGCACTGTCACTTCCCCGTTTGACAGCACAGAGATGGCATTGGATCGCCAAAATGTAGCGTACCCATAATCAAGACCTTTTTGTTTTAGCACATCGATAACAGCGTAAAGCTCTTTATTCGCCCTGAAATCGGTAGGCATTCGGGCTATCATAGATAAATTTATCAGGGAAAAAGCCAAAATCGCAGCCAGCATAACGTTGGGAATCCTGGCCGAAAAACCCTTAAACTTATACGAGAGATAAGCAAGCGTAGAGAGCACGGCAGTTCCCAGCATGGGGGTCAAACGCCAATTGTGTGCTGACAGATTGCCGAAAACGTATCCATAGAGTATAAAACCACTGCTCATGTAATGGCTCCAAAGCAAAAGGCGCAGGCCGCGGTGTTGGATCTTGCGGTATTCTATGGCCGCAAAAACTGGCGCTAAAAGAAAAATACCGGCGCAGAACACACGAAAAACATGCAGGACAGAGAGAGCACCGGTTATCTTTTCGCCTTCGCGGAAATATAGGCCAAATAAGGTGAGCCAGTGAGACAAAAACTTCTGCGCATGGCCCGCCCATGCCCCCTGATTGGTATACCTGGAATACATATCAGCGTACGGAGCGCGGACATCGCCGCGCACAACAGATAGCGTCGCAAGGCCGAGGCAAGTGGCGAAAACAATCACCAAAAGGCACCACCATGTTCTACGGTTGCTACAAGCCAAAAGAGGCGTTTCATGATCAAAAAAGCGCTCGGCCAGGAGCGCGCCGACAATTGGGAATGTGACGATCACAATGATTTGAAAATCGTTCATCGCCGCACAGGCAAGCGAAAGGCAAAGCAAGCCCGCGTACATACCAGTGCGCTTTTTGCTTTCGCATTTCAGCCAGCGCAAAACAAGGCCCAAAGCAACAACCAGGTAAATGAGCCCCAAACTGTAATAGATCACATGCCCCCAAAACATCTCGCGCAGCTTACCGCTGGACGACAGCAACAGCAGGGTGGCCGCCGTGAAGGCAGCGCTCCAGCCACCTGAACAATCAAGGGAACGAAAAAGGAACCACAACGCCCCCGCAAACAGCAATGCAAACAAGGCCATACCAATGGTGTGGGTGATCATGGAAACGCCAAACAGGGGAATCCAAGGAATCATTAGCAGGGAACCGCCCATCGGCAACAGGGCGGCATAATAAAAGTCATCGCTGATCAACCTTCCGGATTCATAGGACGCATTGGCCCACATAATGGTATCGCTGTAGTCGGCGTGAAAATACCCCTGCCCCGGAAAAACGATGTAGTAAAGAACAGTGGCAAGGGCGGCCACAAGAAAAGCCGCCGATAAAACAACCGGCAGTTTATAACGCAAAAGCATCTGTTTCATCCTCCTGAACCCTTTCTTCGTGATATACCTTTTCGGTGTTTACATTCCAGATACGCTCTTTGCCGGTTTTGCCAAAAAGAACATGATCCACGGCTTCAAAGGCGGTAACCATGGAATGATCCATGTTGTTGTAGCGATGCTGGCCGTTTCGGCCCACACAATAGAGGTTTTTATATCCGTCAAGATGATCGATCAACTCCTGGATTTGCGCATAGGTGTCAAAATAAGCGGGATAGGCCTTTGGCACATACTCGCGGCAACTGTCCAGTACATCCGCGGCGGAACCGATAACGCCCATGCGTACCAATTCCTTTGTAACAAAACCAATGCACTCCTGCTCGGGCATGTTCCAAAAATCATCGGCCTCATTGCAAAAATACTCTAGGCCAATCCACACTGTATGAAGGGGATCGGCCACCATATAGGGCGACCAGTTGTTAAAAATCTGAATACGCCCCATCTTTATCCCCGGATCCTGCACGTAAATCCAGCAATCGGGGATCATGTTGTTCAATGTCTTTATTTTTGTTTCATTTAAAAGATTTAGCTCGCCAACCAGTAGGCCAATGGTAACAAAATCGCGGTAGGGAAGGCCGGCGGCAATGGCTGCAAGTTCGCTGGGTACCCCCCCCC
>WQXF01000178.1 GCA_009784985.1 Clostridia bacterium
GACCGATCCCGGATGAACAGCCGCCAGTTGCGAATCGCTAAGTTGATCAAACGCTTTGCACCTCCTTCGCCTCTTCTGCAATCACGCGCAAAAACACATCGTCCATGGTGCCGTGCACAGCCTCAAAATTGGTGATCAGCGGTGCGATCTCGTTGAGCAGCTTGAGCGTGGCGGCCATGCCCTGGCCTTGCACGGGCACAAAAACCCGGCCGCCCTCCCGCCTGCCAAACCCATACTCTAGCAACCTTAGCTTCTGTTCTAAGGCGGCTAAGTCCGCCGGAACCAGGCGCAGAGTATCCTGGGCGTACCGTTCCTTTAGTTGGGTGGGCGTCCCCCGCGCCGCGATTTCCCCCTTGTTGATGATGATAATGTAATCCGCCATAGCGGCCTCTTCCATGTAGTGGGTGGAGAAAAATACCGTCATGCCCCGGCTCCGTTGAATATCAAACAGGGTGTTCCACACGCTGCGCCGGGTTTGTGGATCCAGTCCCGTGGTGGGCTCGTCTAGAAACAGAATCTCCGGCGTGTTGACCAAAGCACGGGCGATGTCGGCCCTGCGCCGCTGCCCGCCGGAAAGTTTGCCGTAGGGACGGCCTACAAACTCGCCGATGTCCGCCGCGTCGATGGCGGTTTTGAGCGCAAGCCCGATTTCCTTATGAGAAAGCCCATAAAAACGGACCCTTGAAGCCAGGTTTTCCCGCACGGTGAGCAGGCGGTCCAGCACGCTGTCTTGAAACACAACGCCGATCTTGCTGCGAATTTTGGCGTCCTGCCGGCCAAGCTCGCACCCGGCCACGGTCACCTGCCCGCTGTCGGGCTGCAGCAGGGTGCACAGGGTGTCGATGGTGGTAGATTTCCCCGCGCCGTTGGGGCCCAGAAAGGCAAATACCTTGCCCTTTTCCACATAAAAGTCGATTCCGCGCACAGCTTCCACAGGGCCGTAGGATTTGCGTAGGCCTTGTACATTGATGCTGTGATCAGAGCTGTGATCCATGGGCATCCCTCATCTCTCTCTTTATATGGGAGAGTATACCACGGGGAGGGGCGGCGCGTCATTTGATTTGGATTAGAAACGGCGGGTGTAAAATGCCGATCAAGAACGGCGGGACGCCGAGGGCGGCGTCCCCTACAGGGTTACGGCCATTCGTTTCCGTCGCCCGTGAGCGCAACCGTTCCGATTTGTAGGGGATGCCGCCCTCGGCATCCCGTCGCAGTTAGGAGGATTCCGGTGGACGCCCACCCCCGCATTTGGTATACTGATGCCAACATAAATGCGAATGAAGGGGAGGCCGCCCATGACCGACAGGCTCTACCTTAACGACAGTTATTTGCAAACCGCCCGCGCCACCGTGATCGCCTGCCAGCAGCACGAGGATAACTATGCCGTGGAGCTGGATCGCAGCGTGTTTTACCCCACAGGGGGCGGGCAGCCCTGCGACCGGGGCACAATCGGTGGCAACGACGTAATCGATGTGATCGAACAGGATGAACGCGTGCTCCACATCGTTTCCTCCCCCTTTAAGCCGGGGGATATAGTCGAATGCCACATCGACTGGGCGCGGCGCTTCGACCATATGCAGCAGCACTCGGGTGAGCACATTCTATCTTTTGCTGCAAAGGAGCTGTTTGGGGCAATCAATGTGGGCTTTCATATGAGCGCCGAGTATTGCACCCTGGATCTAGCCGAACCGTTAACTCGGGAGCAGATCGAGGCGATTGAGGCAAAAGCCAACGCATTGGTTTGCGCCAACTTGCCGGTTTGCCTGCGGTATGTGGAGGCCGATGAACTGGCCTCCCTTACGTTGCGCAAGCAGGCCGAGGGGCTGGAGGGCACGGTGCGTATCGTGTACATGCCACAGGGCGATAGCTGCACTTGCTGCGGCACCCATGTGGCCTCCACGGGGGAGATCGGCCTGATTGCCATCATGGGCACGGAACCCTATAAGGGCGGCCTGCGCCTGAGTTTTGTGTGCGGATCCCGGGCTATACCCTACCTGCAAAAGACGCGGGGCATCCTGCAGGATGCGGCCCGCGCCTATTCCTGCAAAGAAGATGATGTGCCCCAGGCCGTACAATCCCTGCGCCGGGAGCTGGCTGACATAAAACGTGAGCATAAGGTTTTGCAAACCAAGCTGGTGCGTGCGATCACAAAGGAGCTGGCCCAGGAGGCGCGGCAGGTGAAGGGCAAGCGTTTGATTGCCCGGCTGGTGGATTTGCCCCCATCCCAGCTGCGCCCATTGGCCGCCGCCCTTTGTGAGACGGCTGGAACGCTTACCCTTTTGTTGGCCCGGGCCGAAGAGGGTGTGCAATATGTGCTTTGTTGCTCCGAGGGGCTGGGGCTGGACATGGGGGAGCTGGCCCAATCCGTAAATCCTGCCCTGCTGGCCCGTGGCGGCGGCCGGGGTTGCTTGGCCCAGGGCCGTGCCAACCAGGTATCCGGCCTGGAGGGGAGCATCGAGCAACTTGCCGGTTATTTGGAAAAGCGGCTGGAGGTGCTGCGGTAAGGGTAACCCGGTTGACAATTGCCCCTGCCGCCGGTATACTGGCCTCAAAAATGCCTATATTAAAGGAGGCTGCCCATGCATCCAGTTTCATCGGATGGCCTAACAAAGCTCACCCGGCTGCTTGACAGCGCGGGGGAGGGCATGGCTTTTCCCCAGGCGGAAATGGCCGCCAAAGCAAATGCCGCGCTGTCTTCCCTGGTGCTGGTCATGGCGGCGGAGGCCATCGCGTGTATGTCCGTAGAAAACGGCATGCCCTGGGGCAAAAGCTACGCGCTCACGGCCCAGGCCATGATGGAAACCGCGTCGCTTTTATTAGAAAAGGGCGTACACCCCGCCCAGCTGAAGGACATGATTTGCCAGCCAGGCAGCGTTGGCGTTAACGTGCTCCGGGCCCTGGAGCGGGCACACCTGCGGGCGGCCATGATCGACGCCTGCAAATCGGCCTATGCCCAGGCCGCCCCCCATCCTACACATCAGGAGGAATCGGTATGAAAAACGCTTTTTTTCGCATTGATCAACCCGTCAACGAGGCTGTAAACAGCTATGCCCCCGGCACGCCTCAACGAATTTCCCTTAAACAGGAGTTGGAGCGCCAGCGTGGGCTTTGCCCGGACATCCCCCTGATCATCGGCGGGCGCGAGGTATTTACCGATGAGCGGGAGACCTGCGTGATGCCCCACAACCACGGCCATGTGCTGGCCCGCTATTGTGTGGCTGGGGAGGCCGAGCTGCGCCTGGCCATGGATGCCGCCATGGATGCCAGGGCCATATGGGCCGACATGCCTTGGGAGCAGCGGGCCTCCATTTTCCTAAAAGCCGCCGATCTTTTGGCCGGACCCTGGCGGGACAGGCTCAACGCCTCTACCATGCTGGGGCAGAGCAAAACGGCTCATCAGGCCGAGATCGACGCCGCCTGTGAAATGATCGACTTTTTGCGCTTTAACGTGTATTTTGCCCAGGAAATTTACCGGCAGCAGCCCAACAACATGCCCGGCGTGTGGAACCGGATGGAGTACCGCCCCCTGGACGGTTTTGTGATGGCCATCTCGCCCTTTAATTTTACGGCGATTGGTGGTAATCTTTGCACCGCCCCGGCGGTGATGGGCAACACGGTGTTATGGAAGCCCGCGTCCACGGCGGTGCTTTCTAACTATTACTTCATGCGGTTATTGGAAGAGGCTGGCCTGCCCGAGGGTGTGATCAACTTTGTGCCCTGCCGGGGTTCCGACGTAAGCCAACATGTGCTTACCGACGAGCGTTTGGCCGGGTTTCATTTTACCGGCTCCACGGCGGTGTTCAGCGGGGTTTGGTCGCTGGTGGGCGAGCATATCCGGGTGTACCGCAACTATCCCCGGCTTGTGGGGGAAACCGGCGGCAAGGA
>WQXF01000179.1 GCA_009784985.1 Clostridia bacterium
CCGCATCCCTGGTGTTTGCACCAGGGTATATACCCAATACCTATGGAGGGAATCAACGTGAACACGTTTATGGCAAAGGCGGAATCCATTGAGCGCAAGTGGTACGTGCTCGATGCCGAGGGCCAAGTGCTGGGCCGGTTGGCCAGCCAGGTGGCCTCCATCCTGCGCGGCAAACATAAGCCGACCTATACCCCCCATGTGGACACCGGCGACTATGTGATCATCATCAACGCCGGCAAAGTGGCGCTCACCGGCAAAAAGCTGGATCAAAAAATCTATTACAAACATTCGGGATATCCGGGCGGCCTAAAAGAGACGCCCTATCGCAAGCTGATGGCCGATAAGCCGGAGTTTGCGGTAAAGCACGCCGTGGTGGGCATGCTGCCCAAGGGGCCGCTGGGCCGCAAGATGGCCAAAAAACTGCGCGTGTTTGCCGGGCCCGAGCACGGCCATGACGCGCAGCAGCCCGAAGCGCTGACACTAAAGTAATCCAGCGACTAGACTGTTCAGGAGGAGTATAGAATGGCTCAGGTGCAATATCAGGCCGTTGGCCGCCGCAAAAAGGCGATTGCGCGGGTGCGTTTGGTGGCCGGCGAAGGCAAAGTGCTGATCAACAAGCGCGATATCGATAACTACTTTGGGCTGGAGACGCTCAAAATGACGGTGCGGCAGCCCCTGGTGCTCACCCAAACCACCGGGCGCTTTGACGTGCTGGTGAACGTACACGGCGGAGGGCTCACCGGCCAGGCCGGTGCGATCCGCCACGGCATCTCCCGCGCACTGGTAAAGGCCGACGGGGAACTTCGCGGCGAGATCAAAAAGGCCGGTTTCCTTACCCGCGATCCCCGCATGAAGGAACGCAAGAAGTACGGCCTCAAAGCCGCGCGCCGCGCGCCGCAGTTCTCGAAGAGGTAACGAGTTTTTAACGGAGGTAAACGATATGACCGTTCTGCAAGGCATCGCCAGTGGGTTGTTGGTGATTTCCTCCCTCGTGCTGATCGCCACGATTCTGCTTCAGCCCGGCGAAAAGGCCGGTTTGGGCGCTATCGCCGGTGGGGCCGAGACATTTTTTGGCAAGAACAAAGCGCGCTCCTTCGAGGGGAAGCTGGCGATGGCTACCAAGGTTTCCGCCGGTGTGTTTACCCTAATGGCGTTGCTGCTGGTTCTGCTGGCTAGCTAAGGCGCGGTAACAGCAACTCAAAAAGGCTGAAGCCGGTTGGCACAGCCTTTTTTTGCGAAATATGCGAAAGTAAAAAATAATGGAGGGAATGGGATGAACGCTAGAGAAAGCCGAATCCAAGCCGATGAATTGGTGAGCAACCACATCACCGCCCCCACGCTGCTTTCGCATTCGCGGGCCGTGGAAGCGGTGATGCGCGCGCTGGCGGAGCGCCTGGGGCAGGACCCGGAGCGTTGGGCCCTTGCCGGTTTGTTGCACGATATCGACTATGAGACCACGGCCCAAACCCCGGAGCGCCATGGCGCCACAGGGGCCGATATGCTCAGCATGCTGGGTTTTGACGAAGAGATTACCCACGCGGTGCTGGCCCATGGCCTAACTGGCGAACCCAGAACCTCGCTGATGGACAAGGGGCTGTACGCTGCCGACCCGGCAACGGGGCTGATTACGGCGGCGGCATACGTGCAACCCAGCAAAAAGCTGGCCGATGTGGCCCTGCCTTCGTTGTTAAAGAAATTTAAGTCAAAGGCCTTTGCCGCGGGAGCCAATCGGGATCAGATCGATACCTGTTCAGAAATTGGCTTTACGCGGGAGGAATTTTTGGGGCTTGCGCTTAGCGCAATGCAAGCGGTGGCTGGCGAGTTGGGGTTGTAAGCCCTACTGCCCGCTCACCCGCTCAATCAGCGTAGCCAACTCATACGCATCCTGGTCAATCTCCCCTTGATCGGGCCCTTCGATCATCACACGGATCACCGGTTCGGTGCCCGATGGGCGGATCAGCAGGCGGCCCTTGCCTTCGTACTTGGCTTCGAGGCGCTTTGTCTCGGCCAATACCTGGGGGTGAGCCAGGCCGGTTTCGCGGCGCTCGATGGGCACATGGGCGTTCACCAGGGCTTGGGGCAATACCTGCATCACGCTGGCCAGCTGCTCCAGGGATTGCTTTGACTCCACCATGGCGGTGAGCAGTTGGATGGCGGTCAAAGCGCCGTCGCCGGTGGTGTTGCAGTCCAGGAAGATCACGTGGCCCGATTGCTCCCCGCCCAGGTTATTGCCGTTTTCCAGCATGTGTTCCAGCACATACCGGTCGCCAACCTTGGTTTTGACCATCTGGATGCCTTGCTTTTTCATGGCGATGTCCAGGCCCATATTGCTCATCACCGTAGCCACCAGCGTGTTTTTGGCCAATCTGTTTTGCTTTTTGAGGTGCACCGCAAAGATCGCCATGATCTTGTCCCCATCCACGATCTGGCCGCGCCGGTTTACGGCGATGAGCCGGTCGGCATCGCCGTCAAAGGCAAGGCCAATGTCCGCGCCCATTTCGCTCACCAGGTCTTGCAGCCGCTTGGGATAGGTGGAGCCACAGTATTCGTTGATATTGGTGCCGTCGGGTTCATGATAATAGGCGGAAACCTCGGCGCCCAACTCCCGCAGGGCCTCGGGCACCACACTGGAGGCCGCCCCATGGGCGCAATCCAGCACCACGCGCAGCCCATCAAAGCGCACCTGGGTGGTGCTTTTTAAAAACTCAATGTAATGGCGCTGGCCATTGGTTTCGTTTACAATCACCCTGCCCACCGATACGCCGGTGGGCAGTTGCACGGGCAGTGCTGCTTCGCCCCGGATGATGGCCTCGATGCGATCCTCTAAGGTGTCGGGCAGTTTGTGGCCGTTGCGGTCAAAAAGCTTGATGCCATTGTACTCCATGGTGTTGTGGGATGCGGAGATCACCACCCCCGCATCGCACTCGTAAAAGCGGGTTAGGTAGGCGATGCCCGGGGTGGGCATCACGCCCAGCAGCATGGCGCGGCCACCCATGGAGCAGATGCCGGCCACCAGCGCGGCCTCCAGCATTTTGCCGGAGATGCGCGTATCCCGGCCGATTAAGATGGTGGGCCGCCTTACGTTGGAGGCCAGCACCGCGGCGCCGGCCTGGCCCAGCTTAAAGGCCAGCTCGCAGGTAAGTTCTTTATTGGCGATGCCGCGCACGCCGTCAGTTCCGAATAATCTTGTCAATGAAATGCCTCCTAATCAGGGCAACAGCATTTGAATGTACTATTTCTCAACCCATTTTCTATCGCGCACCGCAGCTTCGGAATCCCCCCGCCACTGCGGTGGCCCTCCCCCCTTTAACAAGGGGGGTAAGGGATTTTGCGAAGTCTTCGTTCTTTTCTTTATCCCAACCTCCCTTGTTAAAGGGAGGGGGACCGCCGCAGCGGTGGAGGGATTCTGTACGGCGATTTAACTCACGATGGGGTTGTTGGAAAAATCATTCACCCGTGCTTTTGCCCTGTCTTGTAATTTTTAGAGCACTTGATTCTTACTTATTATACCGCAAACCCCGGCGCAATGCACGCCGGGGTTAAAATACCTATTTCTTGTTCTTTGGGGGAATCATTTCGGCCGCATTTGCGTTATATTACAGCGCAGACAAAATCCGCGTGATGCTCTCCAGCGCCTCGGCCAGCTCCTTAAACTCCGCGCTGGACAGGTGCTCGGCCTGGATGCGCACCTGGTTGGCAATGGTGTCTTGGATGGCGGCCAGGGTGTTGATGCCCTCTTCGGTGATGAGCACGTTCACCACCCGGCGGTCGCTGGAATCCCGCTGGCGCTGCACCAGCCCACGCTCCAATAGGCGATCCACCAGGGGCGTGATGTTGGGCTTGGCGATGCCCAGGCGGTGGGAGATA
>WQXF01000180.1 GCA_009784985.1 Clostridia bacterium
AACTTTGTTTCCCAGATCTCGAAAAAATGGGGTAACTCAAGTTTGACAAGGGGGGCAAGGGGTTTTTTTCAAGTTTTCGTCCTTAGCCCCTATCTCCCTTGTTAAAGGGAGGGGGACCGCCGCAGCGGTGGAGGGATTCTGCACGGCGTTTTGCCTAATGATGTGATTGTTGGAAGAATTTATACTCAAATGCTGTTGCCTTGCTGTAGGTGAGAAAAGGAATTTAGCAAAGCCCGCCAATGAGCCCCTGCGTTATCGCGCCTGGCTTTTCCATTTTCCTACGGCAATATATGAAAAAAAGCCAAACTGTAGCCAATCCGGAAGGAAAACCCCCGCGCCCGCGCGAAATGATGTCCCATGTATAAACTGATGCTGGTAGACGACGAATCAGAGATTCGCGAGGGGCTGCGCGAGGTGATCGACTTTGCCTCCTTTGGGTTTGAGGTGGTGGGCGAAAGCGGCACCGGCATGGAAGCGCTGCGCCTGGCCGAGACCCTCCGGCCCGACCTGGTGATCACCGACATCCGCATGCCGCTGATGGACGGGCTTACCATGGCGCGGCAAATGAGCAAAACCCTGGCCACCGTAAAATTCATCATATTGAGCGGGTACGACGACTTTGAGTATGCCCGCCAGGCCATCGAGATACCCAGCATGGGCTACCTGCTTAAGCCCATCTCTGCCGAGGAATTTAAGCACGTGCTGCGGGACGCCAAACAAAAACTGGACGAGGAGTTTGAAAAGCAGCGGGACTTAAACCGCCTGCACGCCCACTTCCACACCAGCCTGCCCCTGCTGCGGCAAATGCTGCTCTCCTCCTTACTCACCGGCGATCTGGACATCGAAAGTGTGCTGCGCGCCGCGCCCCGGTACGATGTCTCGTTGCAGGGCCCGGTGTACGCCCTGGCGCTGTTTCGGGAGCCAACGTTGGGGCCTGGCGCGGCCTGGGCCGTGGATGACCCGGAACTTCGTTCCTTTGCGGCCAGCAACATTGCCGAGGAAATACTGGCGGCCAAGCTGCGTTTTTATTCCTTTCATTATGGTGGCATGTTGGCCATCCTGCTCTTTTTGCCCGATGGCAAAGAGAGCTTTTCCCTGGCCATCGATTTGTTGGAAGAAGCGCGGCAAAAGATCGCCTACTACCTCAATAGCCCAATCTTGATTGGAGTAAGCGCGCCTTGCGCCGCCCTGTCGGAATTGCCGCAAAGCGCGCGCCAGGCGCTGTCGGCGCTGAACCAGAGCGCCTTGATGGGCGAAACCCAGGTGCTGTGCATCACCGACATGGAGCCGGGCAGCCAGCCCACCCAGGTAGTGGACGAATACGCCCTTAACGGCCTGGGGGCAAGCCTAAAGCTGGGCGAGGCCGGCCAAGCCCGGGAATTGGTGGTTCAACTGCTGGCCGACTGCCAGCGGGAGCAGATCAACCTGCAAGCCTATCGGGTATACCTGCTGGAGATATGGATGGTGTTTGTGCGGGCCGCCCGGGATTTGGCCCTGCGCGCCCCGGCGCTGGAGCGCCATCAATCCGAGCTGCTGGAGCGTTTTGTGCTCTGCCCGCCCCCCGAGGAGGCCACCGCCGCGCTGCTGGAACTTTGCGGCGAGTTTGCGGCGGCGGCAAGGGAGAACCGGGCTTCCTCGTCCCAGTTGTTATCCCAGCGGGCCATCGAATATATTCGGGGCCATTACATGCACGACGATTTAACCGTGGAAAAACTGTGTAAGCATCTGCACGTATCCTCTTCGTACTTCAGCGCTTTGTTTAAAAAAGAAACGCAAAAGACATTCGTTCAGTACCTTACGGATTTGCGCATGGACGAGGCCACCAAATTGCTGCTTTCCACCGATATGCCCACTGCCCGCATCGCCGCCGCCGTGGGCATCAGTGACCCCAGCTACTTTAGCTACTGCTTTAAAAAGCATTTTGGCATGTCCCCCTCCCATGCCCGGGGAAGAAAGAGGATGCAATGAAAGAGCGGGGCAAAAGCTTATACCTGGCAATCGTGGTTTGTTTTTTTTCTACCATTGGCTTGTTGCTGCTTTCTATGGCCGGCCTGCTGCTACCCCAATTCTCCCGTTTGCTGGAAAATAACGCGGTAGACCGTACCCGGGAAACCATGATGCAGGGCACCAACAGCCTGGAGATATACGTCAACAACATGCTCTCCACCCTGCACTTTGCCTCCACCCTGCTGCCCGGCCACGAGCCCGCCCAAGAAACCGAATACCATGCGCAAATCGATCTGCTGCGACGCAGCAACAAGGGCGTAAGCGCTATCGTTTTTTTTGGCGAAGACGGGCGCCTTTTCCATTCTACCAGGGGGCAGCTCAGCGTGCCCCAGTCACAGGTTACCGATATGGAATGGTTCCAAAAGGCGCGAAGCTGGCAAGAGACCGTGCCCTATTTTTCCGCGCCCCATGTGCAGCATATCTTTGACTCCCAGGTGGCCTGGGTGATCACCCTTTCCAGGGCCGTAAACTACACCGAAGGTGGCGTAGAACGTACCGGCGTATTGCTGATGGATATCGATTTTTCGGAGGTGGCGTCGCTGCTGTCCGACATCGTGCTGGGCAGTAGCGGCTACGTGTACCTGCTGGATACCAATGACCAGATTTTGCACCATCCAAGAATGCAGTTGCTGTACGCGGGGCTGGCCCACGAAAACGTGGATGCCGTGGCCGAGCAGATCGTGGGCACGGCCAGGGACGTGGCCGATGGGCGGGAGCGGGTGCTGATGATCAACACCGTGTACCAAACCCGTTGGCGTTTGGTGGGCGTGGCCTATTTCGACGAGATTTTGCTGCTCCAGCGCACATTCACCCGTTTGTTCACCCTCTCGCTGATCTGTGGGGCGCTGCTGTCCCTGGGCGTGGCCGCCCTCACCGGCTACTATGTAACCCGGCCCATCCACCTGTTGCAAAACAAGATGCGCCAGGTCGAAAGCGGCGATCTAAACATCTCCATCGCCGAGCAGGGTTTTCAGGAAGTGCGGGCCCTTTCCGCCAGTTTTAACCTGATGCTCGGTTCCATCCGCGACCTGATGGATCAGGTGGTGCTGGAGCAGGAGGCCAAACGCCTGTACGAGCTTAACGCGCTCCAGGCGCAAATCAACCCCCACTTTTTATACAACACCCTGGATTCCATCATCTGGATGGAGGAGCGGGGCCACTCCAAAGATGCCATCATCGCGGTGTCGGCGCTGGCAAAGCTTTTCCGTATCTCCATCAGCCAGGGCCGGGCCATCATAACGGTGCAAGAAGAACTGGAGCATGTGCGCAACTACCTAATCATCCAAAAGATGCGCTTTAAGAATAAATTCACCTACGAGATTCACGCCTCCGAAGGAGCGCTGCACCTGTGCACGGTAAAACTGATCGTGCAGCCCTTGGTAGAAAACGCCATCCACCACGCCATCGACGCCTACGACGACAGCGTGCTCCACATCGTTGTCCGGGCTTCGCATCGGGAGGAGTCGCTCATGATCACGGTGGCCGACGACGGCATCGGCATGCCGCCGGAGAAGGTGGAGAGCATCCTGCGCGCGCCGGCCGGCAAGACGGGCATCGGCCTGCGCAACGTACACGAGCGCATACAGCTCACCTGCGGTCGGAACTACGGCCTGCGGGTGGAGAGCGTGGAAGACGAGGGCACGATAGTCACCGTCCTGCTGCCCGTCGGCTTGGAGGGGAACCGATGAAGAAACCGTATGTGGTGGCCGTACTGTGCATGGCGATCTCGGCGGCGCTGCTGGCGTGGGGCTTTCGGGGGCCGGACGCCCCAGAGGAACCGTCCGCCGCGGTGTTCGCGATGGCCCTTACCGAAGA
>WQXF01000181.1 GCA_009784985.1 Clostridia bacterium
ACCAGTTTGGAACCGGGCCGATACGGGGTTTTGCTGTGACGCTCACCTTGGGCATACTGGCCTCCATGTTCACGGCCATTTTTGTCTCACGCATCATCTTTGATATATGGATGAGCAAACCCGGCCGCAAGCTGAGTATTTAGGCAGGAGGGCGTATCATGGGACTGCAACTTATTCGCGCTGATTTGAATATCGATTTTGTCGGCCGCCGTAAAATTGCCAATATCATTTCTCTGGTGATCATCCTCATCGGCCTGGCCGCTCTCGTTATTAAGGGGGGCCCCCGCTACGGCATCGATTTTGCCGGTGGGGCAACGGTGCAGGTGAAGTTTGAAAAACCCATTTCCGACGAAGAACTCAAAACATCGCTTGCGGGATCGAATTTGCCTGGACTGGTAGTGCAGCGTTTTGGCGGGGACGGCATGACATATCTGCTCCGCGTTTCCAGCGTGGAAGAGACCTCCGTTGGTATCGGACGAGCGGTGTCCGATGCCCTTGACTCCAGGCTGGGCGGCATCGGGTATGAGATACAGCGCTTGGAAATGGTCGGCCCCAAGGTGGGCGCGGATCTTCGCGGTCAAGCCCTGGAGGCCATATATTTCGCCATTCTCTTGATGACCATTTATTTGTCCGGACGCTTTGAACATCGCTGGTTTACGGCCGCTTTTATCGCCTGTGCGCTCGGCGCGACCATGTTTGGCCTAGATTATATTGGCTTCAACAAGGTATATGCGGTTTTCGCCGCGATACTGCTGACGATTTTCTTGTGTTGGAAGTTTAAACTTATCTTTGCCTTGGGCACGATTGTGTCCATACTGCATGACGTGCTGGTGACGGTCGGCATCTTTATCGTATTGAACAGGGAGTTCGATTTGATTGCCATCGCGGCGCTGCTTGCCATGTTTGCCTACTCCATAAACGATAAAATCATCGTGTACGACCGCATACGGGAGAATTTGCGCAAAGACGTGGTCTCGCCTTTGACAGAGATCATCAACCGTAGCGTCAATCAGACCTTGTCACGCACGGTGCTGACCTCGGGCTCCACCCTGTTCGTGGTTATTGCCCTGATGGTTGTTGGGGGAGGCATTATTTTTGATTTTGCCCTGATCATGTTCATTGGTATTATTACGGGTACACTTTCGTCCATTTTTGTGGCCAACTCGGTTCTGCTGACGTTCAGTGACAGCATTAACCGTGACGACTACAGGCCAAAAGAAGACAAGCGCCCCCGCGATGCCGATGGCAGGTTGGCGGCGCAAGTGTAACACGACGAATTTTAGAGTACTACAAGGGAGCGAACACATCCCGCGTAGTGAGAGGAAACACCGGCGCTGCCGGGTGGTCAGAGAGGTGGTCAGAGGCCGCAAGTTCTTTTTGCGCCGCACGCAAAAGCGTGACAACGGCATTGCGGCCTTCGTCACCGAGTTCCAGGCTGAAGTCGTTCACAAAGGTGGCGATGTGAGCGGTCATCACGGCTTCCTCCATTTCCTGCGCATGGGCGCGGATGAATTCCTTGCTGTCTTCAGGAACGGCATAGGCGTGTTCCAGGCTCTGCCGTATGGTCTTCTGCACTTGCTGCGCCGCGTCTTCTCCCATATCCCGTCGCACGGCAATGACACCAAGCGGCAGAGGAAGGCCGGTATGCTTTTCCCACCAGTCGCCTAAATCCAGCACCAGCGTCAGTCCTTTTTCGGCATAGGTGAAGCGGCCTTCGTGAATGATAAGGCCAAGGTCCGCTTTTTTTGTCAGTAGGGCGGGTATGACCTGATTAAAAGGCATTTCCGCGCGTGGGCCATGAAACCGGCTGCTCAAGGAAAGCAGCAGGTTCGCCGTTGTCAGACGTCCGGGGGTGGCAATTCGGGCTGTGGAGTAGTCTTGCCGAGCAAGACCGGGGCGGGCCACCACAAGAGGACCACAACCTCTGCCTAGGGCTGCCCCGGAGTTCAGCAACAGGTAGCGGTCTAGCACACGAAGAACCGCTGCAAGCGATAGTTTTGTAATGTCCAGTGCGCTGCGGCAGGCTAGGGTGTTCAGCTCTTCCACATCGGCCAGTTTTGCAGTCACAGCAAAGGGAGCCGATATACGACGGTTGATGAGCGCGTCAAAAATGAAGGTATCGTTGGGACAAGGGGATATACCTAGGGAATAGGTGATGGCGCTCATGACCGCCCGTATTATTTAATCGCGACAGCTTCTATTTCGACCAGGGCGTCCTTGGGCAAACGAGCTACCTGCACACAACTGCGGGCAGGGAAGACGCCTAAAAAATAGCCGGCGTACACTTCATTCACGGCGCCGAAATGCTCAAGATTTTGTAAAAAGATAGTCACTTTTACCATTTTGTTCAGTCCTGATCCGGCGGCTTCAAGAACGGCTTTGAGGTTCTCCATGCACTGTCTGGCCTGGGCGGCGGGGTCAGCGGGCATGACGCCGTCGGCAGGGTTGATGGGCAACTGGCCGGCAGTAAAAACCAGCGAGCCGGTATCTATGCCCTGAGAGTAAGGGCCGATAGCCGCAGGGGCTTTGGAGCTTTCTATCACTTTCATAAATTATATCCTTTTTTAAGTTGATGATGCAGGCTTACTTCGATTATCTCACAGAGTTGAAAGAAAAAGCGCAATAGGAAGTGGCCTACAGTTTTTCTTTGAGCATCTTGCCGAGTGAGAACTTCACGGCCTTAATCTCTTAAATCAGTATTTTTCCTTTTGTTTTAGCTTCTTCTGTAAACTCCAAAAACGCTTGTGTAATTATCTTTTGCCCCTCGGTGCTTGGGTGTATGCCGTCTTCGCACAAAAGGTGTTCCAGCCGCCTATGTTTTAAAAACGCACCACGCAAGTCAACTAAAAGCGTGTTGGTTTCGGCAGCTATTTTCTCAACGGTTCTGGAATAGTTCTCTTGCCAACGGTATATAACATCAACGCTACCTATCCACTCTAGCACGTTTGTCTTATTCAGGCTTTTACAAAACCAGTGGAAAAATTTCTGCGCGTCAAGCGGTGGCAGAGTGGTAATAATTGGGCGAATCCCATTTTCTTTTAATAGTTCAATAATTTTACGATAAATATCTATGAAAACATCAAGAGAAGTGTTGGGGCAATGCTCGCTTTCGGGATGCTCGGAAATTGCCTTCCAGTCAAAATCGCAGTCATTCCCACCGTAATTCATTATAATAGCATCGCAAAAAGGCTCATCGCCTTTCAGGCGTTTCTCAATCAACGCAAGTCCCTTGGTTATTGTACGCCCGAACTTCGAGAAGTTCCTGATGTCCAAAAAATATAATTTTTCAATCATCTCAATGTCTATATTATTATCGATATGATAACGCAGATTTTTTGGATTGATTTGTATGCCCTTTAATATCGAATCCCCGTAAACTTCCACTTTTTTTTGAGTGCTCACGCTTCACCCCTCCTCTTTGCTCTTATTGAATCTATACTACAAAGTTTAGTCTGCCAAGTTTAAGGGAGGCTAGCAACTTTTTGAACCCACATCCTCTAACTGATTTCAACTGCATAGGCGTACTCGGCATCTGCGAGGGCGGTGCGGGCATCCTAGCATATCGCAAGAGCAAGAGTTACCTAACGCCAACGACCGCCAAGCACCATGCGCGGCGCGGCTTTTGCTAACAGGCGAATCGTACCGCGCTCTCTTTGACGCTAGGCGCATGGGGTGCGATATTTTTGGGCCTTGAAATATTTGCCCAAAGTGAGTCAGACAAATATTTTTTTTAAATCTTTTTATTTTGGGGTTTTAATGGGTATAAAAAGGCGCAGCCTACAATAAATTTGTTTTATATCAATAT
>WQXF01000182.1 GCA_009784985.1 Clostridia bacterium
AAGGGTGTTTATTTGCAATAAATCAATACGGCATCCCGCAGAAACGCTGCGCAGCCAACCGCGATCTTATCGTAGTATGCCGCAAAGCGAGGATCGTCCACATACATCTGTGTAACGCCGATGTGGGCTTTTTTGCTGTAGTGATCCAAAAAGCAGCACAGCCATTCTTTATGCAATTCGCAGGCTTTTTGTGCAAGCTCACTTGTGGGATCGCCCTGCTCAAAGGCTATTCTTAAGGCCTCATTTACTTCATTGGATAACCTTTCCGCCCGGGCATACTGCTCTTTTGTGATGTTTTTTACTTTTGCATTGGAACCATCGACTACACCGTCTCCGTATTTTCCCCTGATTTCTTCTCCGTATTGCCGTTCGTTGTCATCGATCATTTTTTGAATAAAGCCTTCGAATTTTTCCTCGTTGCTCATCATGGTTTCCCCTTTCGTTGCCTTTGCTGTTTTCGCTTGGCAAACAGTGCGGCAAGATTGCTTTCAAAGCAAGTATAAACGATTACGTTGCGTCAAGGCCAATAGGAAAATGAAAAGAGGGGCGGAGCCTCGCCTCCACCCCTCTTTTAGTTTTTTGTTTACTGCGGGGCATCGCCCACATTGCGGCTAGCAGCGCCGGCATTGGGCACGCCCACATCCATGATCATCTCCAGGAGCATGCCCCAGTTGCGGCTCATCTCCTCGTCGTCAAAGTCGGTATCGGAAGACGTCCCGGAGTGCCTGCGGTTGGGCACCACAATGGTGCGCTCAGCACGCTGCCCATTGATGTCCAGGCTGCGGCGTATGTCGCTGCCGGTGTACCCCTCGGGGGCCTTGGTCTCAATCACCACATAGCGGCCCATGGGCACATCCTCGAATAGTACCTCGCCGTCGCCGTTGGAGATGCCCACCATGTCTTCTACCGCGCCGTTTACCGAGCGCAGTACGAATTCCGCGCCGCTCAGGCGGGCGCCCGTGGACGCGTCTATCTTGCGCACGATGATCGTGGCCCCTACCCATTGCACCAGCCTCACTTGGTTGCTGCGCTGCAGGTGGTTGCCGCTGAGCAGTTCGGTGCGTACATCCGCGCCCATCCTGCCTTCGCCTACTTCCGCCACGTTGGGGATGTTTCGTAAGCCCACCCAATCCATGTGCTCTACCCGGGCCTGGAAGGTGAATACCACCACTTGGCCGATGGCCAACTCCGGCACAATCCAGCCGATGGTCTGGCCTTGCTCCACAAACTGTGCGCCGGCGATGCTGCTGGTTTGCGAGCCCGCCACGTAACGCAGGGCGCTGTTGAGCCTGTCGCGCACCAGCAGGTTGCGTACCGCGTCTTCGCCCGTGTTGCGTACCGTCACCGTA
The DNA here is from genome assembly GCA_009784985.1 of Clostridia bacterium. Taxonomy (GTDB): domain Bacteria; phylum Bacillota; class Clostridia; order Christensenellales; family Aristaeellaceae; genus WQXF01. Next base: position 1,350 of record WQXF01000182.1, read on the forward strand.
TACGTCAACACCGCGCCGCCCCCTACGCGGCTGCCTTCGGCCACGTTGGCCCGCTTCACCGCCTCCAGGCTCGGGCCTAGGATGTAGTGGTAGGTGGCGTTGGAGGTTTTGTCGTATTCCGCCGCCGGGTACACCTTCATGTCACGAAGCGCCTCGTCTACCAGCCGCGCTGTGTTGATCACTTCCCTGCGCGTCTGCACGCCGGGCAATGCAGGGTCGTCCGCCGATTCCGGCAGCGTCCCGCGGAATACCAGCGTGGCCACCGAACCGTCGGCCAGGCCTTGAAGCACCCATTCTACCGCCGCGCCTGCCTGGGCGCCGCCCATGGACAGCACCTGGCCTTCGCCGCTCACCGTGCCCTGTACCGAGCCCGCCACCAGCGCCATGCCCCCGGGCAATACGTCGGTGATCACGATCCGCCCGCTTCTGTTTTTCTCGCCCGCCTCGCGGGTTACCGTGAGTGTGTACTCTACTTGCTGCCCGCGCTCGCCCCGTACCGGCGCTTGTTCCGTGCCGGGGTCGGGCGCCAGGGCCACACCGTCTTCAATCAGTGCCGCGGTCTTGGTGATTTCTGAGAACCCTACGCTGGCCTCGTGGTACAGGGGCCCATCCGTGGCGGTCTTTACCCCGCCATTGCCGTCGGCCAGGGACACATTGCCTGTGCTGGCGTACAGTTGCTCCAGATCGTCGCCTGTTAAGGGGTCTACCGTCAGTTTCACTTCGAAACGGGTCTCCCCTGCCGTCACGTCGGCTTGGGGCCACTGGATGCTCCGCGTCACCGGATTAAACGCGCTGTCCGGCACTGCTGTGACCGTTCCGTCGGCCCCCACCATCCGGATGCTGCCCGTCACCGGGGCCAGGCCCTGGGGTACCGTGTACTGGGCGTTGACGCCGTTGATCCCCGCCGCCGCCTGCAGTACCTGGGCGACGACGATCTCATCGCCGGGCTGTACCCGGGTCGCCGTACCTGCCGTTAGGCCCCCTGCCGGGCTCGTCTCCACACGGAACATGTACGTTTGGTGGCGGACCCGGTCGCCGGTTTTCCTGTAGCTGGCGATGCTGTCCGGCTGGCCGCTCACTGCCGGGAAGGGCTCCCCGGCCCCGCTCAAACGGTAGTACGCCGCGTTCTCCAGCACTTGGGCCTGGATCGGCTCCAGCACACGCACCGTAAATTCCAGCTCCAGTATGCCTGCCGGTACCGGCTGGCCGGTCGCACGGTCCGCATGGGCCAGGTTGGGCAGCTCCCACATCAGGGTCGTTACGCCCGCCTGCTCAAACACCACAGGGGTCGGGCCCTTCAGGCTTTGCACAAACTCCACGCCCGCGGGCAGGATGTCCAGCACCCGCGCTTTGTCGGCGTCTTTGTCGCCCACATTGATCACTTCGATGGTGTAGGTGATGATGTCGCCGGCCTCTACCACCACCATGTCCCCGCTGGCATTGGGGCTGCCCGGTTTGCCAAACTTCCGCCCGGTCAGCTCACTTTCAAACACCACGTTGTAGGTGTTGTTGGATGTATCTGTGTATTCAGCCGCGTTGCTGTACACCGGCTGGCCGCCCTGGCCCGCCAGGTTCTTTAGGCCGTCGTCGGTCAAGCTGGCCCCGTTGGTGAATACCTTGCGGGTCTCGTATTCCGGCGTGGCCGGATCGTCGGTGCCCACCGGCGCCGTCACTTCAAACTCGATGGCCAGGCCTTCCCCTTCGCCCAGGTTGCTCACCGTCCAGATGGCCTTGTTGCCGTTGCTTGAGCTCGGCGCTTGGGTCAGCACCACTTTGCTTGCCAGGCTCGCCGGGACAACGGCCATCGAACCCGCCACAAAGGCCACGTCCGGATGCAATACGTCTTCTACGGTGATGGTACCCTGGGTCAGATACCCCTGGCTGGCCAGGGCCAGCCGGTACCGGACCACCTGGCCCAGTTCCGTCTCGATGGGCTCAGCCGCCGTGCCGCGCTGGAAGGCTCCCGCCACGCCGGCATCGTTCACCAGCGCAACATCCTTCGAAACCGTTACCTGCCGCCGCACTGCCTCGTGTTCGATCTGGTTGCTGGGCTCCACGCTGTCCCCGTTTGCCCGGGTGATCGTCGCCGTCGCCACGTTTTCAATCGGCTTGCTGAACACTCCGGTGAATTTATCTACCGTGGCCTGGAAACTCATGGTCACGCCGCCTGCCGGGATGACCTGCTCCGGCCAGGTGATCGTGCGGGTTCCTTCATTGTATGTGCCGTTGGTTACGCCTGTCGTCGTGATGCTGCCCGGCACAAAGGTCATGCCCGCCGGGATCACATCCGCCACTACGATGCCGCTGGTGGCGTCCTTTACGCCCAGCTTCACCGTGTAGGTCACAACCTGGCCTTCCACGATTTGCGCCCCCGCCGCCGGGTTGGCGCTCTTGGCCAAATCCATC
>WQXF01000183.1 GCA_009784985.1 Clostridia bacterium
TATAAGAAGAAGCGTAACCCCGGTCAAACTGCATGCCCTCTACCACGTTGAGTTCGGTCTTCATGGTTTTGGACTCTTCTACGGTGATCACGCCGTCGTTGCCCACTTTGTCCATGGGGTCGGAGATGAGCTGGCCCACGGCCTCGTCGCTGGCGGAGATGGCTGCCACCTGGGCGATGGACTGCTTGCTTTCGATGGGTTTGGACAGTTCCTTGAGCCCCTCAACGGCCGCCTCGGTGGCGGCCTCGATGCCCCGCTTGAGCCCCATGGGGTTGGCGCCTGCGGCCAGGTTTTTGAGGCCCTCGCGCACGATGGCCTGAGCCAGCAGGGTGGCGGTGGTGGTGCCGTCGCCGGCCACGTCGTTGGTTTTGGTGGCTACTTCTTTTACCAACTGAGCGCCCATGTTTTCAAAGGCGTCTTCCAGCTCGATCTCCTTGGCGATGGTTACGCCGTCGTTTGTGATCATGGGCGCGCCAAACTTCTTATCCAGCACCACGTTGCGGCCCTTGGGCCCCAGGGTGATTTTTACGGTATCGGCCAGGGCATTGATGCCCTTTTCCAGCACGCGGCGGGCTTCCTCGCCGAAAATAATCTGCTTTGCCATTACGGATACTCCTCCTTTTTAATATGTATGTTCTGTTTACTCGACCACGGCCAGTATGTCGTTCTGGCGCACGATGATCAGATCATCGCCGTCGATCTTTACCTCGGTACCCGCGTACTTCGAGTAGATCACCTTTTGCCCTACCTTCACCTGCATGGTGATCTCTTTGCCGTCTACCACGCCGCCGGGCCCTACGGCCAGCACCTGGGCCATCTGGGGTTTTTCTTTGGCGGTGCCGGGCAGCACGATGCCCGATTTGGTGGTCTCTTCGGATTCAAGATTTTTGATAACCACGCGATCGCTTAAGGGTTTTACGTTCATTACGATATCCTCCTTTGATTATTTCCGTCTTATTGTTAGCACTCGTCGCGAGTGAGTGCTAAACGATCAGTGCTAGTGTAAATCATAACCCACTTTTGTGGCAAGAGGAACCAGCAAGCGTATTTGGCTGAATATCGGCAAATTCGGCTGATAACGCGAGATATCTCTCCCATACTTCATCATGCATGAAAAATCTTCGGTTTTTGAAATGCAGAAAAAAGAGTGGGCGTGATAAAATGGATGGGGTTGCGGCGTGCGGCCATTGGACAAAGGGCGGCCACACAGGGCCGCCCCTACGCAAAACATGGTGCGCCCAAACACATTACCGCAACCCCGTAGGGGCGACCCTATGTGGTCGCCCTCGTCCCAGGCCGCCCGTTATGGCGAAATTTGAACCGAAAGGAGCATCCCCCATGCCCGCCCCATCTTTCCCCGTCGCGCTGCTGGCCTGGTACGATACCGGCCATCGGGCGCTCCCCTGGCGCGATACCCGCGACCCCTACGCCATCTGGGTATCGGAAGTGATGCTCCAGCAGACCCGAGCCGAAACGGTGATCGGGTATTACCAGCGCTTTTTGCAGCGCTTTCCAACCGTACACGCCTTGGCCAATGCCCCCGAGCAGGAATTGCTCAAATCCTGGGAGGGGCTGGGCTATTATAGCCGCGCCCGCAATCTACAAAAAGCCGCAAAACGTATCGTTTCGGAGCATGGCGGCGCGCTACCCTCCGACGCCCACGCGCTGGGTTTGCTGCCCGGCATCGGCCCCTACACCTCCCGTGCCATCGCCAGCATCGCCTTTGGACAACAAGTAGCGGCTGTGGACGGCAATGTGGAGCGGGTCATCGCGCGGGTGGCGGGCATTCGAGAGGAGGTCACCGTGCCCAGCGTGGGGCGGGCCATCCGCACTTATGCCGATGGATTGGTTCCAATGGATCGGCCCGGCGATTTCAACAACGCCATGATGGAACTGGGCGCCCGGGTGTGCGTGCCCGGCACACCGGATTGCGAGGCCTGCCCGGTACACGCCTGGTGCGATGCCCATCACGAAGGCGATGCCGACGCGCTGCCCGTGAAACGACGCATCCGCACGCCAGTGGTGGAGAAACGCGGCGTGGCCATCATACGATGTGGTAGGCAGGTGCTGGTGCAGCGACGCACTGAGCGGATGTTGCACGGGATGTGGCAATTCCCCAACGCGCTGGATGCTTGGGAGCCCGATGTGCTGCTCCGCGGGCTGGGCCTATCTGCCGAATGGGCAGGAGATGCGGGCGAAGCAAAGCATGTATTCACCCATCGGGTGTGGGAAATGCGATTACATCGTTTTATCACACAAACCCCTATTCAAATGCCCGAATGTCGGTGGGTGGATGCTGCCGGGTTGGATGAGTTGCCGTTTCCCACCGCCATGGGCGCAGCAAAAAAAGCAGCAATAGAATGGCTGGAGGAGGTGATGTAGTGCACGTTCCAGTCAGGCAAAAATGCAAGGATGCCAAAACTGCAGTCGTCTTCATACACGGATTGATGGGAAGCCCTGTTCAATTTATTGACTTAGCGGCTGCGGTGTATAATAACGGTTGTTCATGTATTTCCCTTTTATTGCCGGGCCATGGTGGCAACATGAAGAACTTTGCTCGATCTGGCATTGACGACTGGGAACGGCATGTGCAAAGCGAGCTTGATAAAATAAGGCATGACTATAACCAGATCGTTCTCGTTGGCCATTCTATGGGAGGGTTGCTTGCGCTAAACGCCAGCTTAAACAAAGAAAACAAAATTGCGGGCGCTGTTTTGATTTCCACGCCATTCAAAATTCATCTGCTAAACTTCAAATCCCTTTTGCGCAAAGCGCGTTTGTTGATGCTTCCCCTAAGCAGTGAAATCAAGGCCGCATACGTGAAATCAAACAGCATTGCAAAGACAGGAATCTTTTTCTATCCGCAAATCATTAAACCGCTTATCAGTTTATATATGCTCATCAGAAAAACAAAAAAACGCCTGCCGGAGATATCTGTCCCCGTATATATGTTTTATTCCAGAAATGACGAAACAACCTCCTACAGGAGTGCTGATATTTTACAACAAGGATTATGCAACACACAAAGAATCTTTTTTGCATTAACGAAATCGCACCACGCTTTTTACTGTGATGAAGAACGAAGAATCATTAGAGACAGGCTCATTGAATTCATACAGAAAATCCAAACATGAAACATCAAGGAAAAGGAGCATAGCCTACATGAATGAACTCTACGGAAACTGCCCCGTATTTGAAACACAGCATTTTGTCTTAAGGCTCGTATCAGAAGCAGATGCGGAAGATTTGCTCGTTTGTTATTCCGATCCAAAGGCGCAGGAATTCTTCAACATCGATAATTTCTCGCATATATGCAACTTCTATACAGTAGAAGCAATGGCAGAGTGCATTGGGTTCTGGCTCACGGCATACGCGCAGGGGGCCTTTGTCCGATTTTCGATTGTTGATAAGTCAAATCAAAAAGCCGTTGGCACGATTGAGATGTTTGGCGGCGATGTGGGTATTTTGCGTGTTGATTTAGCGTCTGCTTATGAAAGCAGAGTGAATTTTCAAGAATTACTGGATGTATGTCTCGAGAATTTTTATGATTTGTTTCAAGTCCGTGCGATTGCGACGAAAGCAATACCGCTTGCGGTTGGGCGGATTGATGTTTTGCTTGAAGCGGGTTTTTGCGCGGGCGGTTTTAAGGGA
>WQXF01000184.1 GCA_009784985.1 Clostridia bacterium
TGCAGATACGCAAAACCATCGTGCACGCGGGTGCAACGCATCGCCCGGGGCAGGTATGCGTTGCCTTCCTGCACAAGCACCTGGGTTAAATCCAAAAAGCGGCGCGGGTCGTCGGTCAGGGGTTTTACCTTGACCTCTCCGCGCACGCCTTGGGGTTTTATCACTTGGCCTATGGCCAAATACGGTTGTAACATGGCTACACGATCTCCAAAAACACCGGCTTGCTATCCCTGGGCGTGGCGGCCTTTACCACCGCGCGGATGGCTTTGGCGATGCGCCCCTGCTTGCCGATGACCTTGCCCATGTCCTCGGGAGCAACCCGCAATTCCACGATGATCGACTCGGGGCCTTCCACCTCGCGCACGACCACCGCGTCCGGGTTTTCCACCAAACTGCGGGCCACAAAAGCTACCAATTCCTGCATGTGATCCCTCTCAATCTAGCGCGAAAAGTCAACCTTCTATAGCGCCTGTCTTTTTGAGCAGAATGCGCACGGTGTCGGTGGGTTGCGCGCCATTCTTGAGCCAGTAGTTGGCCCGTTCGTTGTCGATCTTGATTTCGGCGGGCTGGGTCATGGGGTTGTAGTAGCCGATTTCTTCGATGCTGCGCCCGTCGCGGGGGGAACGTTCGTCGGCCACAACCACGCGGTAGAAGGGGTGCTTTTTCATGCCCATGCGACGGAGACGGATTTTGACAGCCATTGGATGATTTCCTCCTTTTTATTCATGCACATTCGTACATTGATTCGTACATTGTTATCAGAACGGCATTCGCATGCGGCCCTTCTTGCCGTGGCGCATACCCATCATCTGCTTCATCATCTGCTTGGAGGCCTCGAATTGTTTGATGAGCTGGTTTACGTCTTGTACGGTGGTGCCCGATCCGGCGGCGATGCGGCGGCGGCGGCTGGCGTTGAGTATTTCCGGTTTGGCCCGCTCCCGGAGCGTCATCGACCGGATAATGGCCTCTGGCTTTTTCATGGCCCCGTCGTCTACCTGGATGTCCTTTAGTTTGTTTCTCATGCCCGGCAGCATGCCCAGCACGCTGGAAAGGGGGCCCATCTTTTTGAGCTGCTGCATCTGATCCAAGAAATCGTCCAGCGTGAAGTCTGTGCCACGGACTTTGCGGGTGAGGGTTTCGACTTCTTGATCGCCAAAGGCTTCTTCGGCTTTTTCGATCAGGGAGAGCATATCGCCCATGCCCAGGATGCGGGAGGCCATACGCTCGGGGTGGAAGGGTTCAATATCCTGCAGCTTTTCGCCTGTGCCTGCAAATTTCACCGGCCTGCCGGTTACGGCCCGCACCGACAGCGCCGCGCCGCCGCGGCTGTCGCCGTCTAGTTTGGTGAGGATCACACCGGCCAGCTCTAGCTGTTCGTGGAAGGATTGGGCTACCTGCACCGCATCCTGGCCGGTCATGGCATCCACTACCAGGAGGATTTCTTGGGGCTTTACGGCATCGCGCACCCGGCGCAGCTCCTGCATGAGCTCCTCGTCGATATGCAAGCGCCCGGCGGTATCCAGTATCACCACATCGTTTAGGTAGTGACGGGCGTGATCGATGGCTTCGCGGGCGGTTTTCACCGGGTCTTGCTGGCCCCGCTCAAACACCGGGACGCCCACTTGCTTGCCCACAACCAACAACTGCTGGATGGCGGCCGGCCGGTAAATATCGCAGGCCACCAGCAGTGGCTTTTTGCCGTTTTTGGTGAGCCAGCCGCCCAGCTTGGCCGCCATGGTCGTTTTTCCCGCGCCCTGCAGGCCGCATAACATATACACGGTGATAGGGGAGGAAGAGAAGGTGAGTTTGGCGTTGACCCCGCCCATGAGCTGGGCCAGCTCTTCGTTTACGATCTTTACAATCTGCTGCTGGGGCGTAAGGCTTTGTAATGTGGCTACGCCTACGCAGCGCTCGGTGGCCTTTTGAATAAACTCTTTGACCACCTTGTAGTTCACATCGGCTTCCAGCAGGGCGATGCGTACATCACGCATCACCTGCTTTACGTCGGCCTCGGTAAGCCTGCCGCGGCCCGACAGCTTTTGAAACGCGCTTTGCAGCTTTTCGGAAAGTCCCTCAAAGGCCATCGAACCCCTCCTCCTCGGCCAGGCGGGCCAGCGTATCGCGCAGGGCTTGCATGGATTCGGCTGCTTGGCACTGCCGCAGGGCATCGTATAATCGCCGGTAGCGGCGAAGCAGCCCCAATTGATCTTCGTAGGCGCGCAATTGCGCGTCGCCCCGGCGTACCGCGTCGTGCACCGCCTGGCGGGACACGCCCTCTTGCCCGGCGATCTCGGCCAGGGAAAGGTCTTCCTCGCAATACAGGCGCAGCATCTCGCGCTGCCGCCCGGTAAGGAGCGGGCCGTAGAAATCCAGCAGCCAGCCGGTCTCGATGCGCTTTTCCATGGGTCCTCCATCTTGTGGCGCATGTCAAGAAAAAAAGCTTGACGCTGGATCCATTATACACCGAATTGGGTGGGTGTCAAGCCCTAAAGCTTGGCGGTTGCAAGAATCAAAAAATATTCAATCTGTGCATGTTCTTGACACAACATGTTGTATATGTTAACATTCCCATATACCAACACGCAATGATAGAAAGGAAGCGAAACCAATGGCAGAAACAAAAAAGGCGCCGGTTAAGCGCACAATCGTGGACGTTACAAAAGGCGCGGAGGAAGCCACCTCCGCAACAAAGACACCCAAAAAGAGCGCGGGGGGGCTGCGCCTTGCCGCCGTGATTTTCTGGGTGCTGGCCATCGCAGCGGAGGTTGTGGCCATCCTGATGCTCACCAAGTACATCTTTGTTCCTGAGGACAACCTGTTGATGTGGCTGCTGATAGCCCTGGGCGTGGATTTGGTGTTCCTGATCATAGGTTCCCAGTTCTGGAAGCGGGCCAATCACATTGCTCCCGCCTCCAAAAAGAACAAATTTAAATTCTGGCTGTGGAACAACATGGGCGTGATCGTAAGCGTCATTGCGTTCCTGCCGATCCTGATCCTGCTGCTCAACGACAAAAAGCTGGACGGCAATACCAAAAAGATTGTTTCCATCGTTGCCGCCGTTGCGCTGGCAGTGGGCGGCCTTGCTTCGTACGACTGGAACCCGGTGTCTCAAGAGGATGTGGCTGCCACCCAGGCCCAGGCGGAAGAGCTTGGCGACGGGCAGGTGTTTTGGACGACGTGGGGGCGCAGGTGCCATCTGTATGGAGATTGCCCCTCGCTCAACAATTCTGCGACACTCTTTAAGGGCACGATGGAAGATGCCGTGGACGCCGGACGCGGGGCCCTGTGTACGTTCTGTGAGAACAGGGCTGAGCTGGGCGAGATGGTTCAGCAGGTTACGGATCTATTGCCCGAGGAGCTGCTTGAGACCCTTGCCGATACCGTTGTTGACGACGTAGTTGATGACGTGGATGAAGAAGTGGACGAGGCGGCTTAATAGCGGCCCAAAAAAGGAGGCGCAAGCCTCCTTTCAGCCTGTCAAAAAAGGTCCGCTATGGCTGGCCTTTTTGATATATTTATGATATAATAATGTTAGGTGATGAGAGATGATCGTACGGGAGAAAAACAAGCGTGACGCGGTAGAAATCGTAA
>WQXF01000185.1 GCA_009784985.1 Clostridia bacterium
ATGTGGGCGCTGAACCGGTCGGCGGCCTGTTATGATATATGGGAGAAGGCGCTGTACAACACGGTGCTGGCCTGCATGAGCCGGGATGGCCGTTCCTTCTTTTATGTGAATCCTTTAACTGTGGATCCCGCTGTCATCCGCGGCAACCCCACAATGAGCCATGTGCTGCCGGCTCGTGCCAAGTGGTTTGGCGTGGCCTGCTGCCCGCCCAATATGGCCCGCACCGTGCTATCCATCGGGCGCTCGATCTATGCGCTGGAAGCCGAGGCGCTCTACGTGTTGGCCCATATCGACAGCAGCCTGGCCCTGGACGGATTCGAGGCCCAGTTATCCCACGAAGGCGAGAAGTTTTCTTTTGCTGTAGACGGGCCGGAAACCGAGATTCGGTTGCGTATACCCGAAGGTTTTGTATTGCGGGCCGAGTGGGGTGCGGAAAAGGACGGGTATCTTTGTGTCCGGCATCCGGGCGGCCAGGCGGTTTATTCCTATCAATTGAGTGCGCAACTGCGCGTGCTCCGCGCTCATCCGCGCATCGCCTATAATGCGGGCAAGGTATGCCTGGCCTGGGGCCAAACCGTATATTGCCTGGAGGAGGCGGACAATGGGCCCGCCCTGTGTGAGCTGGCGCTGCCACGGGGAAGCGTGTTCGAAAAAGTGGAGATGGATTGGCTGCCCGAGGGGATGTGCGCTTGGCGAACCCAAGGAATTCGTTACAGCGAGGTCGGCTGGACAGGGGCCTATGCCGAAAAACTGCCCCAAAGCGAACCCGCCACACTCACCTTTATCCCATACAGCGAGTGGAATAACCGGGGCGAGGGCGAAATGAGCGTGTGGGTGAACGAGACTGTTTAGTGCACGATCTTCAACGCATAGCATGCGTTGCTGATAAAAAAAGAAAAGCAGGGAGGAACCGTCTAATGAAGACCAGGAAAATCGTAGCTCTGTTGCTTAGCGTTCTGATGATGATGAGCTTTGCAACCATCGCAAGCGCAGAAAGGGTTCAACTCACGTTCTCTATCTGGGGCGATGCGGCCGAGGCCGAAACCACACAGAGGGCTCTCGATGTATTCAATGCTTCTCAGGATCGGATACATGTTACGGTGATGCAGATTGGCCGTGACGAGTACACCGAAAAACTCCAGACCATGGCTACAGCCGGCAATATGCCGGACGCCGGGATGGCTGTGGAGAGCGACGTGATCGGCTGGGCGCGTGACGGCCTGCTGAGCAACGTGGATATCTTCGAGGGCCAGGAAAACCTGCCCCTGGAGTACATCACCTTCAAGGATAAGGGCCAGACCGTGGCCTATTCCGCGGCCAACGAAGTCCTTGGGCTTTGGTACAACAGGGAAATGTTTGACGCCGCCGGCGTGCCCTATCCTCCCGCCACCCTGGATGCGGCTTGGTCATGGGATGAGTTCATTGAAGTCGCCAAGCTGCTCACCTTCGACGCCAATGGCCTGACCCCCAACGACGAGGGCTTTGACAAGGACAACATCGTTCAGTACGGCGCGTATGTGAATCAGTATACCTGGCAGTTGGAAGTCTGGGCCCTCTCCAACGGCGGCAGGTGGTTCTCGGAAGATGGCACCGAAGTTGTTTTTGACGACGCAGCCATCGAAGGCATGCAGAAGGTCGTAGACCTGCACCTTGTCCATCACGTGGCTCCGTTTATTGATGGCACGCAGGATGCCGGTTTCGCTTCTTCCCTGGGCGCCGGGAATGTCGCCATGTGCACAGAGGGGCAATGGGCAACCGGATTCAGGGCTTTCATGGATGTAGACTATGGTGTGGCCGTGCTTCCTTACATGGAAGTGAAGGCAAACATCTGCACCGGCGGCCCCACGGCCATGTTCAAAACCACCCAGTATCCGGAAGAGACCGCCGAGTTCCTGCGCTGGTATAACAGCGAAGAGAACAACATCGGCACGATCCTGGACGGTTGGTGGATGCCCACCAAGTTGAACTGGTACACCGATGAAGAACTGCTGCAGAAGTGGGTTGAAGGAAGCGAACTGCGCGTGGCGCTGCCCGCGGAAGCCTACAGGACGGCCATGGTGGACGTTGCTTTGGACTTTGACGTAACCAAATCCACCGCTTGGTACTACACACCCCATACCACGGAAATGTTGGTGGGTGTACTGCAGCCTGCTATGGTGGAAGCCATCAACGGCGACAAGACCGTGAAGGAAGTCGTGGAGTCCGTCCGCGCGGCGATGGAAGCGGTACTCAGCCGGTAAGCCTAGTTGCCGCCAAATAACTCTTGCGTTAAAGGGCGCTTGTGGGTCGTGACGCGCAAGCGCCCTTTCTCCTATCAATAATCATTCTACGCCAGGAAGGTGGGGCAAGTTTACATGATAGCATTACATAAAAAGCAAAAGAGAGGGAGGGCCGCGATCAGAGAGCAGCGCGCGGCCTATCTGTTTTTGATACCCGCGTTTCTTGGTTTGTCGCTCATCACCTATATTCCGTTGCTTGCTGCTTTCTTTATTAGTTTTACCGATCTGAATACCGGCCACTTCGTGCAAGGCGGTACGCTCCCGCCTGTTCAGTTCGTAGGGCTCAGTAATTATATAGACATATTTATCAACCCAAGCATTCATTTTATGAACTCCATACAGGTGACTTTATACTACACCCTGCTTGCCGTTGTTGGCAGCATCATCTATTCGATGATTATCGCACTCCTGCTAAACCGAAAGATACCGGGCCGCAGCGCTTTACGCGCAATATACTATATTCCCTACATTCTGCCCGCCACAGCGGTTATGATCACCTGGTGGTTTCTATTAAGATTTGATGGCGGCGTAGTGAACTATGCGCTTACACAATTGGGTTTGGGGAAGTCCTATTTTTTAGGCAGGGCAAATACGGCTATACCCACGCTGGCGATGATCGCCATTTGGGGCTGCGGCAACCTGATCGTTATCTTCCTTGCCGGGCTGCAGAATGTGCCGCGGGTGTACCATGAGGCGGCGGAGATCGACGGCGCAAACTCCTGGCAGCGGCTCTGGAATGTCACGATGCCCTGTATGACGCCCATCATCTTTTTTAATCTAATGATGAGCGTGGTTGCCAATTTGCAAGTTGTCGTACCCGCCCTGGCGATTACAAAGGGCGGACCGGGGAATTCCACTATGTTTATGACCTATCTTATGTATCAAACCGGCTTTAGACGCAGAGAACTGGGCAAGGCAGGCGCGATTGCCTTTGTGTTTTTTGTTGTTGCCGCCATACTGGCCGCTATTTTGTTTGCCACATCTAAGAGCTGGATATTCAACGAGGGAGGCGACGATAAATGATAAGCAGATCATCCTTTAAAAGCAAAAAAAGGCGTGAGCAGCTTGCGAATATCATCGCTGTGATCATCCTTGTCGCCGTCGCTGCTGTGGTGATGCTGCCCCTGTGGTGGATGTTCCGCTCTTCGCTGATGAGGAGTTTGGAGATATTTAAATGGCCGCCGCGGTTCTTCCCGCCAGAATGGCTCTTTTCGAACTATATTATCAAGAAGACAA
>WQXF01000186.1 GCA_009784985.1 Clostridia bacterium
AATCACGGCGCGGATTCTTTCCGGCGTTGCAAGCGCTCCATTGGAAGTAAGATACACATACTCGTAGCCAATTTCTTTTGCCTTTTTGATATACATGGGAAGCTCTGGAACCAAAAACGGTTCGCCTGTGGCATAGAATCCCACTTCCCTTGTCCCCAAGGCATATGCCTGCGCCAAGATATCAAACACAAGTTCCGGTTTGATTTTCCCTACTTTGCGCGTCATTTTCTGGTGTGCGCAAAAGATGCACTTTTGATTGCAGGCGTTTGATGTCTCAATCAAAAAGTTAGAATGGGGAAACGGCGGCTCTAAACAGTACAACTCCTTCCGATTTGTTTTCTTTAGCTCAATCCTCTTGTGCAAATCCATATTCATCGACACCCCTCCACAACTGCTTTTATTTCGCCTTTAATTGTTCAAGAATATACCGTCCGCCGGTTTCGCCGCTGTGCCCAACGCAAAACATGTTTTCCTGCAAGACTTCAGTAATTTGCTGGCTATAATCGGCGGCACTCGCAAGCAAATCCTCCACGGTAACAGCAATGCTGTCCATATTGTCCAGGTCAACAGAAACGCCTATCCTGTCCCGCATGGAAACTTCAAACGGCACACGGCGAATCTTTTTGTAACTGCGGTTCATCACCTTCATGGGCGTATTGATGAACAGGCATGGCCGCTTTGTAGCGTACGCATACTCAAAAGCAATGCCGGACCAATCCGTAATCAACAGATCTGCGGTAAAAATCGTAACGTTGGAAGAGAAATCGGTCTCTATCACAAAATCATCGCCTAGTTTATCCGCGTACTTGGTAAGGATGGCATCCATTTTGCCGGGGAAGCGCTTTATGAATTCCGGGTGCGGCCTAACAACGATTTGATATCCCTTGCCCAAAAGCTGATCCAGCAACCCATCTAAGCTTGATTCCATGATATTGTCAAACTGCCACGACGGCGCAACAAGGATTTTTTTGACGCCATCCTGCCCTTTTTCCATGGCCTCGTAATCCGCCGTGAGTTCGTCTATTAAACTGTACCCACTGGGTACGAGCCGTTTTTCCTTTAAGCCGTACTTCTTCTCCGTGGCGCGGATTTCGTCCATATGATACTGCCCCACGCAAAAAATCGTATCGTAGTGATCAAAGGCGCCTGCCCGGTAAATCATGTGTGTGCTGACCACCGCATGGAATATATACACATACTCAATGTCCTTGCGCGCTACGCTGCGCTTGAGGTGATATTTTTGCAAATCGGGCGTGGTCATCACCATCACATCTGCATCCAGGTACAGCATCAGGGAGATCAACTTTTTGTCCGCAACATAATAAGGCGTAAGCTGGGGATCATTCTTGCTAAATATAGCGTCATCCGGATCGCTGGTTACATAATGTATGTGAATATCCGAATTTTCCAGCACGTACTCTAAAACGCCTTTAAAATACTTATACCCTCCGCTTTTTACAGAGTAAAACACTAACTTCTTTTTTTCCGTTGAAGAAAAGCGCCTGTAATCCTCTTTTTCCCTAAAGCGGTTCGCCTTTAGGGCCACCTTATCCACAGGCTGGGGCTTTGGGCGCGATGCGTAGTCAATATGCTTTTCAGGCTTGCATATGACATTGGATAAAAGCAAAACCAATATGGAAAGAAGATTACCAACCCCCCAATAAAACCCTAAGCCAGCCGGTACAACAAAAGCAAAATAGGATGCAAAGGCCGTAAAAAACACGAGCGTCCCCCATTGGGCGCCCTTGCTTTGCTCACGCTGGGCCACATGGCTCCTGTTTTGTACGGCAGATAAAAGCCATGCGGTGAGGCCGGCAAACACAGGTATGAGCAGATAGATTGACCACTCCCTGAATGATGGAACCATACCCAAATTCATACCAAGGAGATTCATGTCAAATTGCTGGATTGTAGCAACCCACTCCGGCGCAATACCCTCAAAAGCGGAAGCATGGGCGGGATTCTGCAGCAACTCTATCGCTTTGATCTGCGCCGCCGCGCCAAGGTTGTCCACCCCAGCTATGTGAGCCGCCCTTTCCGTTAATGACGCAATAACGTCAGCTGGGATTTGAAGCAGGTATTGCATGGGGCTGTACACAACATGGATCAGCCCAATAATCAGCAACAACTGCGCAAATAATGGTACAAGATCCATGAAGGGATTGTACTTTCCAGCCTTATAGAGCTTGAGTTGTTCTTCGGCAATGCGCTCCTTGTCACCGGAGTAATACCGCTTCATGTCGTCCAATCGTGGCTTGATTTTTGCCAAGCGGATGGAATTTCTGTATGCATAGAGCGATAACGGCAAAAGAATTGCTCTGGATATAACCGTTAGCAAAACAAGTGAAGCTACATAGCTTTTTGTTATGGAAAAACAAAAGTACATTAAGTATCCGAGGGGCGCCCCTAATAAAAGAGTTATATAGCTCATTTTTTAATCTACCAACTCATCATCTTCATCCGTCTCTTCCGGTTTGCGTTTAAATAAAGCAACGATCTTTGCTCTGATTCTAAACAAAAAGACACCACATACGGCCAGCCCCGCCAGAATGATTTGAACCAACATGCTTCCGAAACCAGGATCCAAGTACATACCAACACCTCCAAATTATGCTTAGGGCAAGCCGGAAACTGACAGCCCCGTCTTGTTCTTTAAAATGGCAAGGAACGCATCCCTTTGTTCGTTGTTAACAAAAGCCGAAAGAGGAACAGGCAGCACCTGTATCGGACTGACATATACACAAATACGATAATTCATACATTCGATTTTGTTTACCGCATCATGCTTGATGTAGGCCGTTGTATTTGTGGTGATTTCTTCTATGTAGTCTTCTTTTAATGTCAGTTGCCAACGGCCAATGAAGCCACACTTTCCTTCACGCACTTGCTTTCTAATGGAACTAGAAAGGGTTTCCTGCCAAAGCTTTGGAGTCAAGAATGCCGCTGCAATCGCACTAACCAAACCCGCCGCCATTGTCCACGCGGCCCCAATGCCAAGCAAATCACCTCTTGCGAATCCAAAGAATATGGCCAAACAGAGTAACGGGCCAATGCACCTCTTCTTCTTGCCTTGCTTTGAATACAACGCGTGATACAAGTTAAGATCGATAAAATCCTGCTCAGAAACAGTAAACTCGACCGTCATTTGCTTTCAATCCCCTCCCCCCGCTCCAGCGCGGCGATCTGCCCCACCCGCCGCTGGTGGCGTTCGGTGCCCTCATAGCCGGTGGTCAGCCACAAACGTACGATCATCTTGGCCAACTCCGCACCCACCACGCGGGCGCCTAGGGCCAGCATGTTTGTGGCTGACCACCGGCTATGAGGGCACCGAACGCCACCAGCGGCGGGTGGGGCAGATCGCCGCGCTG
>WQXF01000187.1 GCA_009784985.1 Clostridia bacterium
AACCAAACACCGAACATCGGGAAAGTGCTCACCGCCACACAGTTCGTAGATGCCGTTAAGAGTGCGATTGGGTGGGCGTATTGGTACGGTACATGCGGCTATGATTGCTCCGAAAGTCTCTGGAACCGTAAAAAAATCCAGTATCCAACGCACTATTCGGACAAACGCAAAAACGGACGCGGCATGCAGGACATAGCAGCAAAAAGACGCTGCGCCGACTGTGTGGGATTGATAAAGTGGGCGCTTTGGTCCAACGGCGGTACATGTAAGGCCGTTGATGGCTCCAACGGCGTGCCGGACACGACTGCCGACGGCATGTACAAGCTCAACACCGAATCTGGTTCTATCGACTCGATCCCTGATACTCCCGGCCTGATCGTATGGAAAAATGGTCATATCGGGGTATACGTTGGCGACGGCATAGCTGTAGAGGCCCGTGGCTGGGATTTTGGCGTCGTCCAGACAAAAATAGTGGATCGGTCGTGGACACACTGGGCGAAACTGAAGTTCATTGCGTATCCGGGCGAGGCTGTTGCTTCTATTCCACAAACCCTGCCTACACCGCCGTGGACAGGGATAGTAAAGACCAGTAAAGGCAACGGCATCAACCTTTGGCGCACAACCGCCAAAACGGATGCAGACCGTATCTGTGCCGTGCCGGAGGGTTCGATTGTCACCGTCACAGGCGTGGAAATCGGACTAGGTTCGTTCCGGACCGCAGCGTATGGCGGATATGCGGGGCTGGTAGATACGCAGTATTTGGCCAATCCCACACCTGTTCACGAGCCGGTAAAGGCAGTAGAACCGGCAGGTGTTCAGATGGGTGTCATTATCGCGAACATGCGGAAAGAGCTGCTAGAGCTGGAACGGTTGGCAGGACAGTAGAAGGAGGTGGAGCTGATGATCATTCCCGCGATTGACTTAACTGGTTTCGTTAACTTTTTTAGTAACCCCATTGTCAGCCTTACCTTCTGGGCCTTAGCGTCCTTGGCTTGGAAATATATCAGGCCGCATGTTGATCCCAAATACCAACCGTATGTAGACAATATCCTTGATGGGTTAGTATGGGGCGCCGAGCTGAAATACAACGCAAAGCAGGGCACGGAAAAGATGAAAGAGGTGCAAGCGGGATTGGCGCACTTTGGCATCAAAGCGCCGGTATCTGTGATTGAGGCGGCGGTTGCGCGTATGCATGAGGAGCAGAAGGAGACAGAAAAACTGGAGGCGGCGGCAAGGCGTGGTAAGAACAAGGCGCCGGTACGCGCGCCAACCGCACTGGCAGAAATGCAGTCGTTCCTGTGAGAAAAGTTTTATACCCAGAACAGGTTGATGCCTTAAAATTCTTAACAGAGAATACGAACGTCATCAATTGTTCTGGAACGGGTACTGGAAAGACATTGGTTACACTCACGGCAGTGCAACATATTTTGGCGACCGACCCGAAGGCGGTATGCTTCATCACATGCCCGAAAGCGGCAAACTCCATCTTCAAGCGAGAGATGGCGGGGTTGGGATTGCCGCTAACGATTGTCACGGCGGAGGAACGGAGCGTCATCCGTGGTGTACGTATCTGCCTATTCAATTATTCGAAATACGGGGATATGCTGGGGTACCTGTCGCGCTGCGTGAACGCGGGCTATAAAATCCTGGGTGTGTTTGATGAAGTTCATACCCTTGCCAGCGCGAGCAGCCAGCAAGCCAAACAGATACGCCGCCACAGGCATCTGTTCTGGTGGGTGATCGGCTGTACCGCTACACCGCTCCTCAATGATTTGGAGGGTACGTGGCGTATTGTGAACTTCATTCAGCCGGGCGTGTTGGGGTCGCTGTCCTGGTTCCAAAAGAAGTACCTGATACGGCGGGATCGGCAAATGACGGTGAAGGGCAAGCCTATCGTGTTCAAGGAAGTGGTGGGACATCGGGATTTAGATGACTTGGCTGTACGGCTGAACATGATGTCCGTTGCGATACGCAGGCAATACACCATCCATAACCATTTTTACGATTGTACGATTACCCCTGCGGAAATGGCGGACTATAGGGAAGCAGTGAAAGGGATCATCAACGTGCAGGAAGAGGAGAAGACGCGGGAGTGGTCGGCACGCCTGCATGATTTACAGAAGGTTGTAGATGGCTCGCACGAGCGAATGACGGCGATTGGCGAATCAAAGGTCAAGCTTCTGGTCGCAACCCTACAGGAAATACTGGCCCGAAACGAAGGTGCTTTGGTGTATACGGAATACGAGGACACCTATCAGATGCTGGGCAGCCGGGTGGAACAGGAGAAACGGAAGGGCGATCTGCCGTATAACCGGCTGTTTTACATTACGGGGAAGGTATCCACGGCGGACCGCGTGCGGGTGGAGCAGCAGCTCGCAGCGGGCGATGTGGTGATCCTGACGCGCGCAGGATGCCAGTCCATCAACCTGCAAGGTGTCAACAACGTGGTGTTTTACAGCATCCCGTTCGCTCTGGAGTGGGTTATTCAGTGTGTGGGCCGGGTGGCGCGTATCGATACCAAGTATACGGAACAGCACGTCTATTACCTCTCCGTAGCCGGAACAATCGACGAATATAAGCGCCGGATGATGGAAGCGCATACGTATGTGATTGAAAGCGTGTTTGGGAAGGAGCCGAACCTTCCCAGTATACGGGAGGCGGACGCGAAGTCCTTCGAGCAGCTGCGGCAGGTGCTCAAACGGGAATACTTGTGGAAATTTCGTGAACAGCGTTTCCACACTTACGCAAAAGTATAGAAGCATACAATTTATAGTAAAGTTGCCCCTTTCGAGGGGGCTTTCTTTTTTTGGATGCGTATTTTGGGATGTATGACAGATGCAGCAACGCGCGTAACACGCCTTTTCGCAAATAACCGCCGTGTTTTGGGGTCCCTTAAGGATTTCGATGTATCTGCGATGGATGACGCGTTGAACCGGCTAGAAGGACGATCGATTGCGAGGATTCAGGTGTTTGTCTATGAGCGGGGAATGCCCTTGGCGAGTATCTTCGCGGCGGTGATGCTGCTTACGGGGGATCAGCAGCCATTGACATTTTTTGCGAGTGATCTGATTGACATTTTTGTAAGCAAAAATGAGTTCTACCCCAGTTTGGCGCAGATTGATGACCCTGTAGTGGCCGTGTTTCTGGGCCATTCGGAGGCAAAGAACCGACGGCTGGGCGAGGGCTGTCCGCAACAAAGGCGCCTACGATTTGAGGGCTTTGGCGGAAGCGAACGAGCTGGAGCGTGGCTCTGCCGTAGTATTATCCATTTTTACCGATGAGCCGCTGAAGGAAAGCGGCTTGGCGCGTGTGCAGA
>WQXF01000188.1 GCA_009784985.1 Clostridia bacterium
CTGATCCGCATCTCCGGCCTGTCCCACGGCACCGATGTGTGGCTGGGCAATGCCCAGGAGCTGGTGCGCGATGGGATCGCCCCGCTCCACGACTGCATTTGCACACGGGACGACATCATGAACGCGCTGATCGGCTACGATGTGCAGGCCAAGATGGCCTTTGACATCATGGAGAGCGTGCGCAAGGGCAGGGGGCTTAGGCCCGAGATGGAAGCGGCCATGCGAGAGAAACAAGTGCCCGATTGGTTCATCGATTCCTGCAAAAAAATCAAGTACATGTTTCCCAAGGCTCACGCCGTGGCCTACGTTACCATGGCGCTGCGCATTGCCTGGTACAAATTATACCGGCCCGATGCCTACTATGCCGCCTATTTTACCGTGCGTGGCACTGGCTTTGACGCCCGGGTGATGCTTGGCGGCGTGGACAGCCTGCGCGGGCAGCTTGCCGCCTTTGAAGAAGCGGCTTCCGTTCCCGGCCAAAAGCTCACCGCCAAGGAGCAAGATACCATGATACTGCTGGAGGTGGCGTTAGAAATGAATCTGCGCGGCATCCGTTTCGCTTCTATCGATTTGTACCGCTCCGACGCTACGGCGTTTCAAATCGTGGAGCCGGGCGTGATCCTGCCGTCGCTGATTGCCCTGCCCGGCCTAGGCGAGAGTGTGGCCGCCAGCATCCTGCGGGCGCGGGGGGAGGGCAGGTTTTTATCTATAGAAGAATTCAAGGCGCGCACCAAGGCGTCGGCGGCCCATATCGAGATGCTGCGGGCCAACGGCTGTTTGAATGGGATGCCGGAGACCAGCCAGGTTTCGATGTTTGGGTGGATGGACGAATAGGGACAAAAAAGAATAGGATACCGGCAGAAGCGGAAAGCCATTCACAATGCTGCCGGTGGTGCCAAGGGCGTTTCAGGCTCAAGAGTGAAACGCCCTCTTTTTTATCTGCTATCCAATTCGCATGTGGAAATACGGTCACTCTCGCCCCTTGACTATTTGACAAAAATGCGATAAAATACCAGCGAAGAAGAACCAAAGGAACCTAAATATCGACACATTATGCACAAAATCGCGTACAAGAACATCATGAATCCCTGTGCCCGCTTTGTGCAAGGGATTGTTTTAGTTTATGGGCTATTGTAGAAAGGAAGTAGGTGCGAATATCAATACCCGATTTAACACGTTGGCGGAAGTCCAGGTTTAGAGTGACGCCAGACGAGACGCGTATGTACAAAATATCTTTTACAAGCGCTGGCGGAGGAAAGGAGGAGCTGCTGCCCAACCGGCCCTTTGTAGATACCCACTGGGTTTACGCGGAGTTTTTACTTCTTTTGCCGGCGGGATTGATGGAAGCGGATGTCGCTCGGCGGAGCCTGGGCTTCCCAAATAGTATAAAGGAGGACTAGCGGATGTCGAAGAACAAAGTCAAAGTCGTTGAAATGGATCCGGAGCGCTTTGATGCGGCACACAGTAGCTACAGAAAGGCGCGCGAAGATCTTGACGAACAGCGGGAGGAGGTAGCCAAACTTGCCGCCTTGTTGGCCGATGAGGAGGAGATGAAAGGCAGAACGGCCCAATCGGCATGCTCTTACGCGGAAAATCTTAGGGCCGAAATTGTTTTGTTGATGAATGGGGTGACAGAGCTTCGGGGGCAACTAAACATTGCTTTTACAGAGCTCGCTAAAGCAGATATCGAAGAGGCTGTAGCACATAGCAATGTCGGTTCAGTAAGCATATCGTAAAGTCGTAAAGTGAAAGGAGAGCGTTTGATGAGCGCGAATAGGCAATGCTGGTGCCTCAGGATAGAGGCGCTTAACACTAGATTGAAAAGCTTAATAGCTGCAAAGGGGTGGCTGGACGAAGCAAAAATGGAAATGAGAGAAATGATAAAAAACACAAGAAATGCGGCTTTCTCTTTTGAGCGCGGTGTTTATTTGGTGCGCAAGGAATGGGAAATCATGATTCAGATACGCAATTCGCCCAACGCTGTTAAGGAAGGGATCGATACGGCACTATATGAGGTGGGTACCGAGATGGAAAACGTCGTAAGGGATATTGCGCAGAAGCGCCTAGCGGATATTGCCCATCACGCCCATGAAGAAATGCTTGCAGCTTTAGCGGCTGCGAAAGCCAAAGCTCCATCGTTATCCAATGCATCGGGAACCACGAATGCGCAAAGCACAGCATCACAAGCGGGGGGGGCAGGATCATGGAACACTTACGCGTAAACATAACCCAAATTCAAGATATTGTAAGGGACCTAAAAAATATTCGTGATAACATCAAGGGCGTGCGAACTGCGATGAGGGCAGCTACGGATAAGTTAGGCGGGGGCTGGTCTGGCGATGCCTGGCGGGCGTTTAAGGCGAACGCAGATGCCTGGAGAAGTCAGGCAGAAAGGGTTGAGAAAGCTATCGGGGATTTCAGATCCATTCTGAATGACAATGCTCGCCCGAATTTTGGCGATCACTTGGAAGCGATGAAAAAAATGAAATTAGACACATAAAAAGGGAGGGGAAAAGGCATGGCAGTGCGAGACGATGCTTTAAGAATATACTATCATGACGGGTATGACGCGGCTGATGCGTTAGAGGAGGCGATTGTTAGCGGCGGGAAGGTGAGCGATTATCTGAAGGCAGCGAAGGACAGTTTGCCCAGCGACTTTACAATTACAAGCCTTGGCGCCGCGAGCAAACGTCTGGACACTCTTTTGGGAACCAGCCGCAGCAATAAAAACTATCGCACATTTATCACAACGCTAAGGGATAATTTGGATGAAGCTGAGCGAATTGATAAAAACATATGGAGCAGGATTGAGCAAAAAGCCCTTTCTTACGCTTTTGACCCCGACGGAAGAAAGGATTTGCCCCTTGATTTGAACAATCTGACTTGGTTGCATGATATAGTTGACGAAATGAACGAGGATCTGGCCCTGGCGGAAGAAGCCCGCAGAAAAGCAAGAGAAGCCACAAATGCCAAAGACCGCAACGCATTTTATAATGAGGCAAGGGCTGCGGAGGCACGGGCCAACGCCAAAGCCCTGAGCCTATACGTAAAACTGCGCGCCAACAAAGATAACCTGCCGGATTACCCCCGCTCGCTTTATGATCGCACGGCCGAGCTCTTAAGGGACGGCAACGGAACAAAAACCACCTTTACCCCCGAACAACTTGCCTTGATGCGCGGCATGACCAAAATGATGCTTGCGGGCATACAAGAGCCAAGGATGTATCCCGACACAGAAGGATCAGAAGAGTATAATCCCAACAATCCGATTACCATCGGCTCGATGGAC
>WQXF01000189.1 GCA_009784985.1 Clostridia bacterium
AAGCCATATTTATTTGTTCTTGCGGACATATTTCCATATCTTCGAGCCATCCATCTATTTCAGTTGGCGATATCTTGATTGCAACTTTCAAATCCCAATCTGAAGGGCCGGGAATCAAGCCGGTGCTATTATCATAAAATACGATATGATATTCTGCATCAGCGATTTCGGAATACGTTAGCAGATATTTTTTTAAGAACTCTATTTTTTCGGATTTCGAATCAAAGACCGAACTTTTTGTATTCGTAGTTTTATTGTTCTCGTTATGATTTATAGTTGGCAACTTATTTGTGCATGAAGCCAAAAGAGTCAATGAAGCAATGAAGAGAATGATAAGTACCCTTTTCATAATATATCCCTCTTATTATGTAAATCATTTGCGGCAAAGACACTAAATCGGCTGCAACGGCGGCCCTGTAAAAGTGATCACGGTATCGCACAGGGCCTGAGCATCCCGCAAATCGTGGGTGATCAGCACCATCAGCTTGCCACGGGCATGTTCGCGGATTAGGCCGCGCAAACGCTGGGCTGTATCGGCATCCAGCTCTTTTAAAGGCTCGTCCATCAGCAGCACGTCGCCTTCCCTAGCCAGCATCCGGGCCAGGGCCACGCGGCGTTGCATCCCCCCAGAAAGCTCATTGGGTAATTGATCCGCCTGATCCGCTAGGCCTACAGCGTCCAGCAGCGCGTGGGCACGGGGTAGGCCTTCCCGTCCGCCTCCCATACCCAGCAATACGTTCTCTAACGCTGCACACCAGGGCAGCAGGCGATTCTCTTGAAAGAGCATGGCGATTCGCCGCCCTTCAAGGCCCGCCACCCTACCCTCGCCGGGCTGCTCTAATCCGGCAAGCAGGCGCAACGCTGTGGTTTTTCCGCAGCCCGACGGACCGGTGAGGCACACGCTTCCCACTTCGGGCAGGGGCAAATCCAATCGGTGGAGCACTTGGGTTTCCTGGCCGTCTTCCCCGCAATACGAGAAGCTGACCCCCTCAAGCCCGCAAGACATGCGCATCCCTTCCCTCCCTTGGCCTGCGGCCGGTTAGTTTTTTAATCGCCCACGCAAAGGCGCGCTCCAACACCAAACTGAGCAGGATCACCACCATCGTCCAGGCAAAGAGCGCGTCGGTCTCTAAAAAAATCCTTGCTTCATACAGGTATGTGCCAATGGCCTCCCTGGGTCGGCCCAGCACCTCGGCAGCGATCGTGGCCTTCCAGCACAATCCCATGCTGGTAACGCAGGCCGACAAAAATGCGGGCAATACACTGGGTACGTACAGCTTTCGCAGAACTTGCCCCCTAGAAAAGCCGTAGGAGCGCGCCATCTCCAGCAGCTTGGGATCGGTGCCTTCGATGCCCTGGGATACGTTGCCCCATACAATGGGCAGCACCATCAGTGCGCCGGTAAGCACCGGCACCATACCCGCCTTGAGCCACACCAACGCCAATATGATAAAGGAAGCCACCGGCGTAGCCCGTATAGTGGCCAAGGCGGGCCTGAGCAGCGCCCGCAACAAAGGGAAGAATGCCGCGCCCGCCGCCAGCACGGTTCCCAACACCACGCCTATCCCAAAGGCGCTTACGGTTCGCAGCATGGATTGACCCACCGCCAGCCAGAAGGGGACGATCATCACAAGCTGCCCGAAGGTTTCCAGCACCGCCACTGGGCCCGGCAACAGTAACGGCTGGCCCACCCCGTTAGCAGCAATCGCCCACAAGCCCAGCCAAAAAAGGGCGGCTCCCAAACCCGCCGCCCAATGCCGGATACGTTTACGGCGTTTTTGCATACACATCATAATAAAAATCGTCGCCGGGCAACTCCCCGCCCAATGCCCTGGGATTGGCCGCAAACCATATACCAAACAGGGGCTCGATCTTCTCGCGCATCTCTGGCCCCGCAATGCTCACAATATGGCAGTTGGGCAACGCCCTAGCAGCCACTTCAGCCTGTGGGATGATACCAAACTCCGCGATCCATTGGGCGCTCTGCTCCACGTTGGCGTCCACAAAGGCGGCGGACTCTTCATAGGCTCTAAGGAATGCTTCTACCGCCTGGGGATTCTCCTGGGCGAATGCCCTGCGCACCACCCAGCAGCCCATGGCGAGGGCCATATCGGGCTCCCCGGCCTGCCGCGCTGTATCGGCAAATACCTGGGTGATGTCCAGGGCCACGCGGAATTCATCATTCCGCATCAACAAAGCGGAAACATGGGGCTCGGGCAGCATTACCAAATCGGCCCGGCCTGCGGCGGCCAGGGTGGCCAGCTCGGCATGTTCGCCTGCGAACGTTACTTCTACCTGACTGGCGAGGCCCCGTTGCTCCAAAATATAGTTGAGTGTGTACTCTGCCGCCGTGCCCTGGCCGGTGGCCCACAATGTTTTGCCCGCCAGCTCGGCCACCTCTTGCACAGATTCGCCCCGCTCCAGCACGTAGAGCACGCCCAGGGTATTAAGGGCTAGAATCTGCACATTGCCCGCGGTTCTGTTGTAGAGGGCGGCCGCCATGTTGGTGGGCATGGCTGCGATATCCACCTGCCCGCTGACAAGCATGGCCGCCATTTCGTCGGGGGTGGAGGCCAGCGTTACATCGTATGTGTTTTGTTTGGTGGCCATAAGCTGGGCCAAGCCCAGGGCCGTTGGCCCCCGGAGGGCGCCCACGCGCACTTTTTGCCCTGCGGCGCTGCCAACCAGGGAAACAACGCAGGTGGCGGCAAAAAGCGCGGCCGCCAACGTTGCGCATACGATCCGAAGCAATCTGTTTTCTCTCATGTAAATTCACTCCTTTTTATTGGAAAAGCGATCCTATGTATGCCTGCATTTCTTCCCGGGAGCCAATGCCATGGGTTCCAGCGATGACCCGTTGTTGTTCCTCTTTGGGTAATTTGGCAAAACGCTCCATGGCCCCTAGGTTTTGTGCCAGCGCCATGCCCAGGCCGATGGGCATGTCCGGCCCGTTTGCAAAGTTTGGTTGCATGTGATTTCACCTCCGCTTTATCCTCAGTATCGGCGGAGGCAGGCAAGGCTATGCTTGCCACAAAACGCGCTTTCTGCCGATCATCTCCCCCACACGGGCAATGTAGTGATCGATATTGGACACATTGGGCGCCCGCTCGATGCGGGCCTCATTACCAAACACCCGCTTTGAGATACCGCCCGCACCCAAGGCCAGCACCGATATTGTCTCTTCCATGTGATCGATGTTGTAGCGGCAGGCATAGCCTGGTTTGGCATAACCCACGTTTTCCAGATTGCCGGCCATG
>WQXF01000190.1 GCA_009784985.1 Clostridia bacterium
ATGGACGAGATGCAGGGCACGCTGGAAAAAAATCTGCAGCAGATGCGGGCCAGCAACCAGCAGCGCTTGCAGCAATTGCAAACAAAACCGGATCACAATACCATGGAAACCTGCCTGAACGTGTCCGCCCAGTTGGATCAGGCGGCAAAGGGGCTTAGCGAACTGCAGCTGATGGCAGGCGGATCGCTGGATGTGGGCCGGATACTCAACCACCTCAAGATGCGCGGCCCCTGGGCCGAGGTGGGAGCAGAAGAGTTGCTGGACGCGGTGCTATCCGTAAACCAATACCGCGCGCAGGTTTCCGTGCGCCCGCAAAGCGTGGAGAAAGCCGACTTTGTGGTGGTGCTGCCCGGCACCCAAGAAGACGAAACCCGCCCGGTGTACCTGCCTATACTCACCGGCTTCCCCGCCCATGAAAACGCCCTGCTGATGTACGCCATGGAGCGCCAGGAGCCCGCCGCCATCGAAGCGGCGTCCAGGGCCCTGGAACAGGCGTTGCGCGCCCAGGCTTATTATATCCGCGAGGCCTTTGTGGAGCCGCCGTTCACTACGGATTATGCCATCCTATACCTGCCCACCGAGGGCCTGTACGCCCAACTGGTGCAAGACAGCGTGCTGCGCGAGGAGTTGCAGCAGCAATATCGGGTGCTGCTGTCCGGCCCCTCTACCATGGCGTCGCTGTTGAGCAGCTTGCAAGCCGGTCTGCGCGCCCGTGTGATGGAGCAGCGCGCCAAGGAGCTGCGCGTGTCCCTAAGCAGGGCCCGTGAAAGGCTGGACGTGCTGCAAGGTTCGGCTAGCAGTGCTAGGCAGAGCCGCCCTGCGGACATGAACCGCCCTCCGGAGCGCACGATATACGAGAGCCATATCCCGGACAGAAGCCGCCCTGTGTCCCCGCCTGTATCTCCACCTGTATCCGAAGACGCCCGTGTTTTGCTGGAAGCTGAGCGCAGGCGTTTTGAGCAATTTTTTGGCGGCAATGAGCCGCCGCTGCCGCCCCCACAGAGCGCCTTTGATGGTGAGTTGGATAGGGGTTAGGGGATAGGGATTAGGGGTTAGGAACTGCGGCAGAATAATGCCGTACCCCCTGATCCCTAACCCCTAACCCCTAAATCCCTGCCTCCAACATAGGAGGTGTTTTTTTTCGCCCTCGCTCATAACAATAGGGAGGAGCCATGGGATGCGGAGGGCAACGCGGTGAAACGAAGGTTAACTAAAAAGCGGCTCGTGCAGGGCGCCCGGTTGGCCGGGCTGCCCGAAGACGTACTTTTTGGCGTGCCCAAAGTGGTGCTGGTGGGGGAGGGGCGCGCCCTGGTTGAGAACCAAAAGGGCGTAGTAGAGTACGCAAACAACCGGATCCGGGTGCGCACCGACACTGGCCTGCTGGAGATAAGTGGCATGGAACTAACCATAGGCTATTTGGGCAAGAGCGATTTATTGGTGCAAGGAAAGATAACGCGGGTGGAATATACATGAAGCAAGAACCGGCCACAAATCACGAGAAGAAAAAAGCGCTGCTTTTTGGCCAAGTAAGCGTAAAAGTTTCAGGCCTATCGCTGGAGAAGCTGATTACGCGGGCGGCGGAACAGGGCGTGGGCCTTTTGCGGGTGCAGCGGCAAGACGTGCGCACCCTCACCGCCACCTTGGCCACACGGGACTTGCCGGCCCTGCGCCGCATTGCCGAGGCCGTGGGGTGGCGTGTGACCGTGGAGCGGGCCAGCCTGTTGGGGCGCTCGCAGAGCTTGCTGTCGTATCGGGCGATGCTGGCTTGTGGGCTGGCTGTGTTTTTGGCGCTGGTGTGGATGGCCAACGCTTGCGTGTGGTTTGTGCGCGTGGAGGGTGCGGGGGAATCCATCGGTGAGGTACGGGCTGTGCTTGCCGAGTGGGAAGTTCGACCCGGCCGGTTGACCGCCACCCTGGATTTGCAGGGGGTACAGCAGGCGCTGGAGGCCAGGTTGCCCCGCGTCGCCTGGATCGATGTGCGCCTGCGTGGGGTAACGGTGGTGGTGGAATGTGTGCCTGCCAGGATGCCCACCCCCGCCACTTACGGAGGCGAACCATGCGACATCGTGGCCTCCCGGGACGGGGTGGTGACCGGTGTCACCGTGTACGCTGGGATCGCCAAAGTAAAGGTGGGCGACGCGGTGCGCAAGGGCCAGGTGCTGGTGACCGGAGAAGAGCGCACCGCCGACGGCGGGATCCGGCCGGTGGCGGCCAGGGCCCAGGTGCTGTCTCGGGTGTGGTACACGGGCAGCGCCCGCTTGCCGGCAACTGAACATCAAAGTACTCCTACCGGCGCCACTTGGGAGCGAAGGGTGCTGTGCACGCCCTGGCTGCGGTGGAGCGACACAGACGAATCCCCTTTCGCTGAGCAGGATATCCACATCCATCGCCAGGTGGTGGGCGGCGTATTTGTGCCTGTGTGGGTGCAAGAGGAGCACTATGCTGAGGTAGTGCTCGATCCCGTGCTCCG
Source organism: Clostridia bacterium (assembly GCA_009784985.1). Classification (GTDB taxonomy): domain Bacteria; phylum Bacillota; class Clostridia; order Christensenellales; family Aristaeellaceae; genus WQXF01. The sequence goes on from WQXF01000190.1 coordinate 2,471, forward strand.
GGATAGGGCAGAACTCGAGCGGGAAAGCGCGGCCCTCGCCGAGCAAAGAGCGCGGGAAAGCATGCCTTTTCACGCGCAAATTCTTGACAAATGGGTAGAGTATAGTATGATTAAGGATAGCTATTTTATGGCCGAGGTTGTGCTGGAGACGGTCGAAGATATTGCTATTGAAACTACTTATTGAGGAGGAACCATTTGTCATCTGCTAGCATCGAACTAACCGGGGGATCGATGGAGGAATACCGCGCGCTGTTTGGTAACGGCGACTCTCATATCAGCCTGCTGATGCGGGAGACCGGCGCGCGCATCGCTCTGGCCGACACACATATCGTGGCTGAGGGGGACGAACCTTCCGTGGCCCTGGCTAAGGTTGTGATTGGCAAATTGTTGGACATGCTCCGGCGGCATGAGCCGGTGGATCGCAGCTTTATCCGTTACTTGGTATCCCTGGCCAAAGCGGGGGAATTGGACCGGATCGACGACCTGCTGGCCGATGTGGTGATCACCAACCACCGGGGCAGGCGCATCCGCTGCAAAACCCTGGGGCAACAGCGTTACGTGCAGTCCATCCGTAAGAATTTGCTTACCATTGGCGTGGGCCCGGCGGGTACAGGCAAAACGTATCTGGCCATGGCCATGGCTGTGCTGGCCCTCCGAAACAAAGAGGTGGAGCGCATCATCCTCACCAGGCCGGCGGTGGAGGCTGGCGAAAAGCTGGGCTTTTTGCCCGGCGACCTTACGCAAAAAGTCGATCCCTATTTGCGGCCCCTATACGACGCC
>WQXF01000191.1 GCA_009784985.1 Clostridia bacterium
ACTTCACTGCCAGCGACACCGGCCTTATGCCGAGCGTTGGGCCAGTGCCAACGTACCACTATCGCATAACCGCAACGCCAGGCAGTGACTACAATGATTTCAAAAACACGAAGGGGGCATGGCTGGCGCTCCCGCGTGCGACGGCCAACCGCAAGCCCGCTTGGCCGGCAATGGCGCTTAACGTTAACGCGGGTTCTGTGGTAGATGGCAGAAGGATCCCCGACGACACCCGCATAAATGTACTCAGGTGGACGCCGCTGGCCGGTGTGCACGGTTATCAGTTGGTTTGCGCACAGGTAAATAACATCGCAAATATCCAGAGGGGAACAGTGACCCCGATATTCGTGAAGGATATTAATGACCCCAGTATCGGTATATTCGACCATGAGTTCCATGACCCTGACGACCCCACGGTACGGCTGAGAAACGTGACCTACATCTACTGGATCCGGCCCTACGTCAACGGTGCGCCGAACATCGCCGATGTTTTCTCTCCTGCCAACCCACCCCTTCCACTTGTTTATTCGCCCGATGTTGGCCCGTGGAGCGCGGCCAGATCCAGAAGGCCCACTTGGCCGGCAATGACGCTTACCGTCAACGGGGTTTGCCCGGATACCGGCCTCACAAGGGACGATGGCCGCACAAACGTGATCTGGTGGAATGAACAACAGGCTGGTGCGGCCGATGCAAGCGGTTACCAGTTGGTTTGCGCCACCGCCAACAACAGCATTGCAAATCTCCTAAAAAATGGGCTCCCAACGGTGCTTGTGGAAAATATCCCCGCAGGCGGCGACTCCTACTACATCCACAACAAACTCAACAATACGGAGTTGCTGGGCAACCTGACGTACCATTATTGGATCCGGCCCTATTTCGGGAGCCCGCCGGACCTCTTTGATACGCCAAACACTTCGCCAAACGTTGGTCCGTGGAGCGCGGTGCGATCCAGAAGGCCGGTTTGGCAGGCGCTTACCGTGAACATATCCACGTATGGCGGAACAGGTGCGTATCTGTCTTGGACTATGGCCAATAACCCCGACAGGCTCCCCCCTTCGTACATACAGTTTGCTGTCCAACGCAGGGCTCCGGGCGAACCGGATTTCTTTCACCTCACCCCGCACAGCACAAGCCCCTCGCAAGCAAACCCCACCACGGATAACTTTTTTGCGGATACCAACCTGGATACCGGCAGGAGTTACTCGTACAGGGTACGCCCGCGAGCGTTGGTGCCTGGCACAGGGAACTTCGCAAGCGGCCCGATTTGGAGTACCGTCAGGATGCTGTCGCCGGCGTACCCCGCGACTACGCTGCAGTACATCGCCTCGTCGCCCGCCAGTGTGACGCTGAGATGGAACGCGCAACCGAATGTGACGAAGTACATGGTAGAGCGCGCCATCACGGCCAACGGCCCATGGACGCAATTTGTGCTTGTTGACCCGCTGCTCGAACATCGTGCACCCAATCTTATCGCGCCCGGCACTTGGCATGTATATACCGATGCTACCCCGCGGGCCGACAGGGCCTTGCCTAAGCCGGATCCGGTCACAAAAGAAACCGGCTTCGACGGGGTGAATCCGGGCCAGTTTTACCACTATCGGGTGACGCCGCTCTTTGGCCCTAGTTTCGACGTACAAGGCAGGCGATCCGCCGCGGTCAGGACGCAAGCGGTTATCACCCCGCCGCGGGAGATCAAAATCGGCATCGCCTCGGACTTCCGGTCTTGCGTGCTTGAATGGAATGCGGTGGAAGGCGCTGACGGCTATGAGGTTTTCCGCGCAACGAGCGCAACCGGGCCGTTTATCATACCAATTGAGACGATTTTCCTGTCTGCCCGTGAGGATGATCGCGAAACTGTGCGTACGTTCACCGATGATAACAGTGGCCGCGGGCTGGATACCGGTGCCAGGTATTTCTACATGATTCGGTCGTTCTATTACGAGGGCGGAACCGTGCCGAGCGGAAACAGCGTTGCCGTAGCGTTTACGCCAAGCCTGGAGCTTGTGGACACGGCGAGCTTTGAAGCCAATCGTACTCACGCAACGATTGTGCGCTTGACGTGGGACGCGGTTGATGGTGCGGACGGTTACGAGATTGGATTTGCGACAACTGCCGCCGCCACCGCCTACACGCTGGTTGGCACCGTGCTGCGGGGCGATACGGAAGAATTCCAACATTCCGGGATTAGCCTCAATGTAAGGGCAGGAAAATACCGAATCCGCCCGTTCCGCAATGTCGCCGGCAGAAGGGTATACCCAACTGCCCAACCGCTGTACACCTTCTGGCCTGAGAATCAAAGAACGGTTGGGGCGCTCCCACTCCCATAAACCCAAAAGAAACCAAGCGGGGCTGCTGCGCTTAACGCAGTGGCCCCGCCTTTTGCTATCTGGTTGTACTCGTGATATAATAAAAACAAAGGCCCCTACAACCCAAAGAGACTGGGAGTGCATACATGCCGCAACAACAAAAACCCCAACAGCAAAAGCCCCAACAAAAGGAACCCAAGCGCGAGCTGGAGCGCTTTGTGAACCGGGAACTCAGCTGGCTTGCCTTTAACCATCGTGTGCTGATGGAAGCCGCCAACCCGGCCAATCCGGTGTTTGAGCGCATGAAGTTCCTTTCCATCGTATCCTCGAACCTGGACGAGTTTTTTATGATCCGCATCGCCGGCTTGCGGGAGTTGTGCAACGCCGATATCAAGCAGCCCGACGAGGCCGGGCTCACCCCCAAGCAGCAGCTCAACCAAATCATCCCGCGGGTGCAGCGCATGATACAGGAACAATACCAAGTATGGCGCGAGCAGGTGTTGCCCGATTTGCAGGCCTGCGGCGTGTTTATACTGCCCTTTGCCGAGCTGAACACCGCTCAGGCCGAATGGGCCCATCGTTACTTTTTGCGAGAGGTGTATCCGGTGCTCACCCCCATGGCGGTGGATGCCAACCGGCCCTTTCCCCACATCCTGAACCGGAGTTTGAATCTGGGCGTGCTGCTCCACCCCAAACTGGGCGATGTGCCCGACTTTGCCACCGTGCAGGTGCCCTCGGGCCTGCCGCGTTTGATCCAATTGCCCGGCTCCGCGCCCGGATTGATGCGGTTTTTGCCCCTGGAGGAGCTGATTGCCCGGCACATCCACCTGCTGTTTGTGGGGCGGCGGGTGCTGAGCTGCACAGCCTATCGTATCACCC
>WQXF01000192.1 GCA_009784985.1 Clostridia bacterium
ACCACCGATGTGGATGCTTTAAAAGCTGCCGTTCATGCCTTTTTGTACGGGCAGGGGCAAGATTAACAAACGGAAACCCGCATGCTCTCTTTCTTTTTGGGGAACCCTCGCCTTAGATCATAGGGGAGGTGGCACAAAATGCGCGCAAAAAACCGGAAGCGTATGCCCCGAAAAACGATTAGGAAAAATGCCGCATGGCGAAAGGTGGCCGGGGTCATAGGAGCAGCCATGTTTACAATGGCCATTGTGGCCTTTTTGTTGCTTCAACCCTGGAAACAGCCAGAAGAAATCCCCGAGAGCGCCACTGAAAGCCTCTCCCAGGGCGCGATGCTGGCACCGGGAGCCATGCTGGATCAAACCATTACCTACCTGCCTTGCGGGCACGTGGTGCAGCGGCGCGTAGAAGCTCCGGCAGAGTTTGCCGACCTGGATCGCAAAGGCATCGAAAACGCGCTGCCCGAATACCGCGTCACCGCCTTCAGCGGCAAAGAGGTAACAATGCAGCGCGATTTGAACATATTCTGTCCCGATCACTGGGTGTTGATGCCCGACGCCCAAGGAGAGCTTTGCATTTGGCAAAACCAAATGGGCGAGGTGATGGTGCGGGTGCGCAACCTAGGCATCGTTGTGGATGACCTGCCGGAGAGCGCACAAAATGAAGTGCGCATCGGCAAGGGTTTTTCCAGCGCGGAAGAGTTAGAGGGTTGGCTGGAGGGTGTGGACGGATAGAAGCTCTCTTCCTGCCTCAATCGCCTCCTTCAGTGCATCGGGCGAAGGGCCGCCGGGCAGCCCCCGCGCCGCCACACAGGTCTTAATGGCAATGGCTTGAAATACGTCTTGTTCAAATAAGGGCGAAAAGCCTTTTAGCTCTTCCAGCGAAAGATCCAACAATGCCTTTCCCTCCCGCAGGCAATGGAGCACCAGCTTACCAATCACCTCGTGGGCCTGGCGGAAGGGCATGCCCCGCCCCACCAGATAGTCGGCTGCATCCGTGGCGTTGGTAAACCCGCCTGCAGCACCTCGGGCCATCACATCAGGACAAAATCGCGCGGTTTTTAGCATCCCCGCAAACATGGGCAAAGCTTGGGCAAGGGTGTCGCGGGCGTCAAACAACGCCTCCTTGTCTTCCTGCATGTCTTTGTTGTAGGCCAGGGGAAGCCCCTTCATGGTGGTGAGCAGGGCCAGCAAATCCCCATACACCCGCCCGGTCTTCCCCCGAATCAGCTCGGCCACATCCGGGTTTTTCTTTTGTGGCATGATGCTGGAACCGGTTGAAAACCCGTCGTCCATCTCCACAAACCCAAACTCATCGGTAGACCACAGGATCAGCTCTTCACAAAAGCGGGATAGGTGCATCATCGTGATGGAGGCAGCGCTCAGGTAATCCAGCACAAAGTCACGGTCGCTCACCGCGTCCATGCTGTTTTGGGTGATGGAGGAAAAACCCAGCAACTCGGCCACCCGCTCACGATCCAGCGGATAGGTGGTGCCTGCCAGCGCGCCGGAGCCCAGGGGCATCACGTCGACACGGCGGTGAGCATCGCCAAAGCGCTCCACATCCCGGGTGAACATCTGGAAGTAGGCCATCAAATGATGGGCAAGGCTGGTTGGTTGCGCCTTTTGCAGGTGGGTATAACCGGGCATCACGGTGTTTAAGTGCATTTCCGCCAGCTGCAACAATAGCTCGCACAGGGCTTTGAGCAAATCCTGGGCTTCAAGATTGATCTCTTTGGCGTACAGGCGGGTATCCAGCGCCACCTGGTCATTGCGGGAGCGACCGGTATGCAAGCGCTTGCCAGCCTCACCAATGCGAGCGATGAGCAGCGCCTCTATATTCATATGAATATCTTCGGCGGACACGTCAAAATCCACGCGACCGGCTTCGATATCGGCCAGTATGGCTTTTAAGCCCTCTACGATGCGCGCGGCATCCGCCGCCGGTATGATACCCTGCTCGCCCAGCATGGTGGCGTGGGCAATGGAACCGGCGATATCCTGCCGGTACAGCCGCCGGTCAAACCGAATGGAGGAATGAAAATCGTCCACCGCTTCGTCGGTCGGTTCTTCAAAGCGGCCGCCCCAAAGCTTACTATCCATTGTGTTGCCTCTCCCGCATCAGCGCGCCCACCTTCACGGGCAACCCAAATAGATTGATAAACCCTTCGGCATCTTTGTGATCGTAGAGCTCCGCCGAGTCGCCAAAGGTGGCGATGGCTTCGGAATACAGCGAGTAGGGCGAAAACACACCGGCAGGCATGATGTTGCCCTTGTAGAGCTTAAGCTTCACCGTGCCGGTAACGGCTTGTTGGGTGCTGTCCACAAAGGCGCTGAGGGCCTCCCGCAGTGGGGTGTACCAGCAGCCGTCGTACACCAGCTCTGCAAAACGTATAGCAACCTGCTCCTTGTAGTGAGCGGTGGCGCGATCCAGGGTGATGGCTTCCAGTTCCCGATGGGCGGCAAAAAGGATGGCGCCGCCCGGCGTTTCGTACACGCCCCTGGATTTGATACCCACCAGCCGGTTCTCTACCATGTCGGCGATACCCACGCCGTTACGTGCGCCGATTTCGTTCAGGGCCTCCACCAACTCCACCGGTTCCAGGGCCTTGCCGCCCACAGAAATGGGCACGCCCTGGGCAAACCCGATCTCTACGTATTCCGGCGTATCCGGCGCATCTTCGGGATGTTTGCAAATCAACGTTAGATTTCGGGGAGGCTCGTTGGCCGGATCCTCCAGATCTGCACCTTCGTGGCTCAGATGCCACAGGTTACGATCCATGGAATAGGGGCGCTTTTTGTCCACCGGAACAGGAATGCCCCGCTCGTTGGCGTAGTCAATGGCCTCCTCGCGGCTTTTGATATGCCACTCCCGCCAAGGCGCGATGATTTCCATGTGGGGGTCAAATGCCCGGATGGTGAGTTCAAAGCGCACCTGGTCGTTGCCCTTGCCGGTGGCGCCGTGGCAGATGGCATCGCATTTCTCCAGGTGGGCGATCTCCACCAGCCGCTTGGCGATCAGCGGCCGCGCAAAGGCCGTGCCCAGCAGATATTTCCCCTCGTACACCGCTCCAGCCTTAAGGGTAGGCCAAACAAAGTCCTCCACAAACTCACGCTGCAGGTTTTCGATATACAGCTTCTCCGCGCCCGA
>WQXF01000193.1 GCA_009784985.1 Clostridia bacterium
CTGCTCCTGGTGAGGGGCGCGGTGCCCGGCCCGAACGGCGGCTACCTCACGGTTCGCAACGCCGTTAAGGGCTAGAGTGAAGGGCTACAGTTGGAGGAGGAAGAGCATGCCTACCATTGCAGTATTAAATCAACAGGGCGCGTCCGTTGGCGAGATGGAGCTCTCCGACGGTATTTTCGGCGCCAACATTAACGAGGCCGCCATCCACTTGGTGGTGCGCAGCCAGCTGGCCGCCAAGCGCCAGGGCACCCAATCCACCAAAACCCGCAGCGAAGTCCGCGGCGGCGGGCGTAAAATCTACCGCCAAAAGGGCACCGGCAACGCGCGCCATCACTCCAACCGCGCGCCCCAGTTTACCCACGGCGGTGTGGTGTTTGCCCCTAAGCCCCGCAGCTACACCATCAGCGTGCCCCGTAAGGTGAAGCGGCTGGCCCTGAAGGGCGCCCTCACTTCCAAGGTGCAAGACGGCGACATGATTGTGTTGGACAAGATCAACTTGGCCGAACCTAAAACCAAGCTGATGGTGGAGGTGCTCGGCAAGCTGGCTGTGGAACGCAAGGCGCTGCTGGTGCTGCCGGATCGCGACGAGTCGGTGATTCGCGCTTCCGCCAACATCCCCGGCATTAAAACGGCTTATGTTAACACCATCAATGTATTGGACATACTGGGCCACGACAAATTCATCATCACCCAAGCCGCCGTGGCGCAGGTGGAGGAGGTGTACGCCTAATGAAGAATCCTCACGACATTATCCGCCGCCCGGTGCTTACCGAAAGGGCCTACGACGGCTTTGACATGAAGCGCTACGTGTTTGAGGTGGATGTACGCGCCAACAAAACCGAGATCAAGCTGGCCGTGGAACAGGTGTTTGACGTGCAGGTAGCCCGGGTCAACACCATGCGTACCCTGGGCAAGATCAAACGCCAGGGCAAAACCAGCGGCCGCACCCCCGAGGTCAAAAAGGCCTACGTCACCCTTAAGCCCGACTCGAAGGGCATCGAATTCTTCGAAGGCATGGCGAATTAAAAGGAGGAGAAGCAGAATGCCCATTAGACTCTACAAGCCGACCTCCCCGTCCAGGCGCTTCACGTCGGTGCTTACGTTCGAGGAGCTCACCAAAGGCAAAAAGCCGGAACGTTCGCTGGTGGAACACCTTAAAAACCACGCGGGCCGCAATGCCCATGGCCGCATCACCGTCCGCCATCAGGGCGGCGGCAACAAGCGCAAGTACCGCATCATCGATTTTAAGCGCGACAAGGATTCTATTCCCGCCAAGGTGGCCTCCATCGAATACGACCCCAACCGCTCGGCCTTTATCGCCCTGTTGCACTATGCCGATGGCGAAAAGCGCTACATCCTGGCCCCCGAAGGGCTCAAGGCCGGAGACAAGGTATCCTCTGGCGAGGGTTCGGACATCATGCCCGGCAACGCGATGCCCATCCGTTTTATCCCCCTGGGTACGCTGATCCACAACATCGAGATCAAGCCCGGCAAGGGCGGCCAGCTGGTTCGTTCGGCAGGCCTTTCGGCCCAGCTGATGGCCAAGGAAGGCACCTATGCCCAGGTGCGCCTGCCTTCCGGCGAAGTGCGCAAGATCCCCATGGATGCCCGCGCCACCATCGGTTCGGTGGGCAACCACGATCACGAGAACGTGCGCATCGGCAAGGCCGGCCGCGTCCGCCACATGGGCATCCGGCCCACCGTACGCGGCGTGGTGATGAACCCGGTAGACCACCCCCACGGCGGCGGCGAAGGCAAAAGCCCGGTGGGTATGCCGGCCCCGGTAACCCCCTGGGGCAAACCGGCGCTGGGCCTCAAAACCCGCAAGCGCAAGAAGTATTCCAACAGGCTCATCGTTAAGCGCAGGGGAACGAAGTAACCACAAGGAGGCAATCGCATGAGCAGATCGGTGAAAAAGGGCCCCTTCACAAACCAGCGGCTCTTGGCCAAGATTATCGAAATGAACAACACCGGCAAAAAAACAGTGCTCAAAACCTGGTCTCGCGCGTCCACGATCTTCCCGGACATGGTGAGCCATACCATTGCGGTGCACGACGGCCGCAAGCATGTGCCGGTTTACATCGTAGAAGAAATGGTAGGACACAAGCTCGGCGAATTCGCCCCCACGCGGACCTTTAGGGGTCATGCCGGCGAGAAGGCCAGCGGCCGAAAGTGATTGGAGGAGTGAAAACGCATGGCCACCAGAACCCGTGAAAAAACTGAGCAACGCAGAGCCAACCGCGACAAGCGGCCTCGCGCTATCGCGCGCTATATCCGCATCTCCCCCCGCAAGGCCCGCCTTGTGATCGACCTGATCCGGGGCAAGGGAGTGGACGCTGCGCTGGCTACGTTGCTGTACACCCCAAAGGCGGCTTCGCCCGTTGTAACCAAGCTGCTCAATTCCGCCATCGCCAATGCCGAGAATAATCTGGAGATGGATCGCGATGATTTGTATGTAGCCGAAGTGTACGCCGATCCCGGTCCCACGCTCAAACGATTCGTGGCCCGTTCCCGGGGCAGCGCGTCGCCCATACTGAAGCGTACCAGCCACATCACCATCGTACTGGATCAGAAGTAAGGCGGAGGAGGGAATCAAATGGGTCAAAAGGTACATCCACATGGTGCGCGCGTAGGCGTGATCATGGATTGGAGCGCCCGTTGGTACGCCAACAAAAAGGATTTTGCCAACTACCTGGAAGACGATTATAAGCTGCGTGCGATGCTTAAAACCAAGCTCAACGCCGCCGGCGTCTCCCGAATCGATATCGAGCGCAGTGCCAACAAGATCACGGTTAATGTGTTCACCGCCAAACCCGGCGTGGTGATCGGCCGGGGCGGCGCAGGCATCGAGCTACTCAAAAAGGACATTGAGAAGTTCACCGGCAAAACCGTGTCGCTGAACATCATGGAGATCAAAAACCCGGAGACCGACGCTCAGTTGGTGGCTGAAAACATCGCCCAGCAACTGGAAAAGCGCATTTCCTTCCGCCGTGCCATGAAGCAGAGCCTGGGCCGTGCCATGAAGGGCGGCGCCAAGGGCATCAAAACCATGGTGGCCGGCCGCTTGGGCGGCGCGGACATCGCCCGCTCCGAGAATTATCACGAGGGTTCCATCCCGC
>WQXF01000194.1 GCA_009784985.1 Clostridia bacterium
ACGAGGAGTGATGGTATATGCCCATCATCGATATGCCGTTGGGGGAGCTGCGAAAGTATGCTGGCCTCAACCCCCGCCCCGTTGATTTCGATGCCTACTGGGACGACTCTCTGGCTGAGATGCGCGATACCGATCCGCGGGTTGAATTACGGCCGGCAGAGTTTTCCGCGCCCGGTACGGAATGCTTTCACCTATTCTTTACAGGCGTACACGGCGCGCGGGTTCATGCCAAGTATATGCGTCCCGCGGGCAAAACGGGCTGCCCTGCCATTTTGTTCTTTCACGGTTACTCCGGTTGCAGCGGCGACTGGTACGGTAAACTCCCCTTTGCGCTCAGCGGTTTTTGTGTGGCGGCTTTGGATTGCAGGGGCCAGGGCGGAATCTCTGAGGATGTGGGCGGCGTACGCGGCAACACGCTGCACGGACAAATCATCCGCGGATTGGATGATCCGGACAGCAGGAAGCTTCTGATGCGCGACATTTTTTTAGACTCCGCGCAGTTAGCCGGTATCGTGATGGACTTTCCCGAGGTGGACAGCGAACGGACCGGTGCTTGCGGAGGGTCACAGGGCGGCGGGCTTACGCTGGCGTGCGCCGCGCTTGAACCACGCTTGAACCGTGCCGCTCCTTGCTATCCTTTCCTTTGCGACTATCAGCGGGTATGGGAGATGGATCTGGCAAAAGACGCTTATGCAGAGCTTCGCGAATACTTCCGCCTGTTTGACCCCATCCACGAGAGAGAGCAGTATATCTTTACCAAGCTTGGCTACATCGATAACCAGTACCTGGCTCCTCGTATCTGCGCTCGGGTGATGATGGGGGTGGGGCTGATGGATACCATCTGTCCTCCGTCTACTCAGTTCGCCGCATACAATAAAATCACCTCCCCCAAGGAGATGGTGATTTACCCGGACTATGGCCACGAGAACCTGGCGGATTGGGATGACAAGGTGTATCGGTTTATGCTGGAGATGTGATGGCCGCGGTTTGAAGCGGTTGTTTTGCCTTGCTTTCGCTTATAACAAAGAAACGGCTAGGCAAAATGGCCGCGCCGCAACTTCGTTTCTATTGTCTGTCATATTCCGCCCGTTTGCCTGTATAACGTCATGCCTTCTTGGCCAGGCCTACCAGCTCGGCGAACCCCGCCATATCGTTTACCGCCATGTCTGCCAGCATCTTTCGGTTGACTGTGATGTTGGCCTTTTTGAGGCCATTGATAAAGGTGCTGTATGACATGTCGTTCATGCGCGCAGCTGCGTTGATTCGGGTGATCCAAAGGCGGCGAAAATCCCTTTTGCGGAGTTTTCTGCCTACATAAGCATATCGCAGGGAACGGCGGACTTGCTCGCTGGCGGCACGGTATTGCTTCGATTTTGCTCCCCAGTAGCCTTTTGCCAGCTTCATGATCTTTCTGCGCTTCTTGTGGGCATGGACTGCGATTTTTACTCTGGCCATTGCGAATTTCTCCTCTCTTCAGCCGACGACGGGCTTATTTGTACGGTATGAGCTTTCTGATGATCTTGGCCTCGCTGGCGGAGACCAAACCGGGCTTCCGAAGGTTGCGTTTGCGTTTGGTTGATTTCTTGTTGAGGATATGGCTTTTGTAAGCCTTGGCGCGTTTGATCAGCCCGGTTTTTGTAAAGGATAAACGTTTGGCTGCGCCTCTGTGCGTCTTTTGCTTTGGCATAATTGGGGGCTCCTCCTCTCATAAGCGTCAGACCGTTGTGGCCGGCGCTTTGATTTCTGTTCTGACTTCTGTTTTACCCGCCGGCGGCGCGTCTTTTTTGATGTCTTTGTCCGCCGCGGGTTTGCCTTTGCTCTCCTTGCTTTCCTTCCCGGCTTCTTTAGGGGCCAGGATCATGATCATGTGGCGTCCCTCAACCAAGGGCCGGCGCTCCACCACTCCAACATCGCTGATCCGTGTGATAAAGTCTTGCATTACGCGCAGTCCAACCTCGGTGTGGGTTATCTGGCGGCCCCGAAAACGGATCGATACCTTGACCTTGTCTCCTTCCGCCAGGAAGCGCGCGGCATTCTTCGCCTTTGTAATCACATCGTTTTCTTCTATGGTAGCGGAGAGCTGGACTTCCTTGAGGATGACAATCTTTTGATTTCTGCGGATTTCGCGTTCTTTCTTGGCCTGTTCAAAGCGGTACTTGTCGTAGTCCATCAGCTTACACACGGGCGGCTGGGCGTTGGGCACGATTTTGACCAGGTCCAACTGGACTTGCTCCGCCATCTCCAGCGCACGCAGCGTTGGCATTACGCCTAACTGAGCGCCATTCTGGTCGATCACGCGAACCTCGCGATCGCGAATCTCCTCGTTAATCATCAGATCCATACTGATATCGACGCACCTCCTACAAAATAAAAAGAGTGGGCATATCCACCCACTCACATTCACGAAGCCACGAGATGCTTTTCAACATGGATCTTCACCCATACTGAAAACCCGTTGTATCCCTTGCCGTGAACCCAGGCTGACGTATGTCGCCGGGTGAGAAGCGGGCGGCCTCTGCTTGTTGCCAGGCTAGAATACCACGTGAGAGGTTGCGCTGTCAACCGTTTTTCGTTAGGCAATTATTGTTTATTATTGTTTATTAACGTTGACAAAAGATTTACGCCATGCTATGATTTGGTCGTAATTCGGGGCATTAGCACAGTTGGTAGCGCGCTACATTCGCATTGTAGAGGTCAGCGGTTCGAATCCGCTATGCTCCATAAAACCCTTGAGATCAACAGTTTTCGAGGGTTTTTCTTTGTTTTGGATGCACTTATATAGTTGTAATACAATAGAAGTAGTATGGAAGGCTGTTATCGCGCAAGCCAACCGCCATCCACGGCAATCGTGTATCCGTTTACATAGTCGGATGCTTTGCTGGCCAGGAATACCACAGGCCCTGCCACATCATCGGGCATCCCCCAGCGCCCTGCGGGAATGCGGGCCAGTATGTCCGCGCTTCTTTGTGCGTCGGCGCGAAGGGCCGCGGTGTTGTTGGTGATCATATATCCGGGAGCGATTGCGTTGACACAGATACCGTGTTGAGCCCACTCGGTGCACATTGCGCGGGCCAGGCCCATCACCGCTGATTTTG
>WQXF01000195.1 GCA_009784985.1 Clostridia bacterium
GCTTGATACAGCACATCCAGCATCCAAAATGGCACGAAAGCATCTTCCTCGCCATGGATCAGCAGTATCGGCGTGTTTGATTTGGCTACTTGCCGCACTGCGTTTGCCTCGGACAGCCAATACCCCGCGCGCAACTTTGTGATCACCGATGCGGCGTGCATCATCGGAAAAGGCGGCAGGCCAAACTGCTCTTTCATCTGGCCGCTGAACTCATCCCACACGGAGGTATAGCCGCAATCCTGCACGATGGCTTTTACGTTGGGAGGCAGCGCCTCCCCTGCGGTCATCATCACCGTTGCCCCGCCCATGGAGATACCAAACAGCAGGATTTCTGCATCAGGGTCTTCTTTTACGATCTCATCGATCCACCGGAGCATGTCCAGCCGGTCGTGCCAGCCCATGCCGATATAATGCCCCTCGCTCTGGCCGTGGCCGCGCAAGTCGGGCATCAGCACGGTGAAGCCCATGTCATAAAATCGTTTGCCAAAGGCCGCCATGCTTCGGCCATTGGCCGTGTAGCCGTGGGCAAGAATGGTGTACCGGCCCGTATCCGCATCCACACGATGGGTACGCAAGCGCAAGCCGTCGCCGCTCTCAATCCACACGTCGTAGGCGGAAGCATCCAGCCAAGCGAGAGCGCCTCGATCGGTCCATGGCTCCGCTGCAGACTCATACTCTGCATCAGGTACACCCGGCGCCCGCTCCCCACGCCTGGGGGTTAGCGAATACGCATAGAAATAATTGCCGGCAAACGCCAGCAGGGCCAGCAAAACCAATATACCGATCAGCACAAACAACACAACCCGTTTCATTTTCATATTGCTTCACCTCGCAAAAACTAGTATAACATAGTTGCCAAGAAATTTGGAGGCAGAAAGGCTTGATAAGCATGGAACTGTGGTATACACAACCGGCTGATGCATGGACAAAGGCCCTCGCCATCGGCAATGGGCGGATAGGCGGCATGGTGTTTGGTGGGATAGAGCGAGAGCGCATCGCCCTAAACGAAGATACGCTTTGGTCGGGATATCCCCGGGACACAACCCCAGCAAACACTTGGGAGCGTGTGCTTGAGGCGCAACGATTGATGGAAAGCGATGATTTTTTCGCCGCACAGGCCCATATTGAGAAACATGCCCTGGGCAGCTACACCCAAGCATACGAACCCCTGGGTGATCTGTGGCTGGATTTCCCCAGTCTGGTTGGCAAGCCGATAACCCAATACCGCCGCAACCTGTCGCTGGATGACGCAACGGCCTCCGTTTGCTTTACCGTTGAAGGTGTGTGTTATCGCCGCACCTGTTTTGTGTCGGCAGCCGATCAGGCGCTGGTGATGCGCATAAGCGCAGATAAACCCAACGCAAACGATCTGGATATCTCCATGAAAAGCCCGCTGCGCCACAGCGTTTTTGCCCAGGGCGCGACCCTGGAGACGACGGTTCGTTGCCCCAGCTATTGCGCCCCCAATTACAAGCAGTGCGATGACCCGGTGCGCTACGAGGAACCAAGCATAGAAGCCCTAGCGGCAGTACATGTGTATGCCGCTCAAGGAAGTGTGTTCGCCGCAAACGGCAAGATCAGCATCAGGGGCGCGAATCATATTACACTGATACTCTGCTGCCGAACCAGCTTTTGTGGGTATGACCGCCATCCGGGCGCAGAGCCTGCCCCCTATCGCCAGCAATGCCTGGCAGACCTGAACGCTATACGCACAACGCCATACGAAACGCTGTTAGCGCGGCATCTAGATGATTACCGGCCGCTCTTTCATCGGGTACATTTGCGCTTGGCAGGGGGTGATCGCTTTGACCTGCCAATGGACGAGCGGCTCCGGCGGTTCACCGAGGCGACGGATGATGAGGGCCTGCTTTTGCTGCTGTTTCAGTTTGGCCGGTACTTGCTCATCGCCTGCTCCCGCCCCGGCGCCCAGGCGGCCAACTTGCAGGGCATCTGGAACCAAGACGTACGGCCGCCCTGGTCCAGCAATTACACGGTAAACATCAACACGCAAATGAACTATTGGCCCGCAGAAGTATGTAACCTATCGGAAATGCACGAGCCACTGTTTGATTTGATCGATCGACTGGGCGTCGCCGGAGCCAACACCGCAAAAAACGTATTTAATGCGCGAGGGGCAACCTGCGCCCACAATACGGATTTATGGGGCCATTCCGCCCCGGTAGGCGAGGGCGGGGCGGGGGCGGCGGTATACGGTTGGTGGCCCATGGGATACGGCTGGTTAATCGCCCATCTTTTTGAGCGCTATATTTTTACCGGCGACCGGGCTTTTTTGCGCCAGCGTGTCTTGCCCGCGTATCGCAAGGCCGCCCAATTCTTTTTGGATGCCTGCCACATGAATCCGCTGGGGTATTGTTCGTTGTACCCGGCCACCTCGCCGGAAAACAACTATTTACTCCATGGAAAACCCATGCCCATTGCCTATGCCACCGCCATGGATACCGCCATCATCACCGAGGTATTTCAAAACTACTTGTATGCGCTGGAGGTGCTGGGCCTGGAGGAGGAAGACGCACCCGCAGTACGGGAAATGCTCACCAAACTTCAGCCCTTTTCCGCCGGGGCGGACGGTCGGTTGATCGAATGGGATGAAACCAAGGAAGAGGCTGAGCCGGACCACCGGCATATCTCCCATCTGTACGGTTTGCATCCGGGCCACTTGATCGCGCCGGACACCACCCCCGAACTGGCCCAAGCCTGCCGCATTTCTCTTGAACATCGTGGCGATGAAGGCACCGGCTGGAGTTTGGCTTGGAAAGTAAACGTTTGGGCACGCTTGGGCAACGGCAACCGGGCGCTAAAAATCGCCCGGCGGCAACTGCGTTTGGTAGAAGCCGAAGGGAGCGAATACACAGGCGGGGGCACCTATGCCAATTTGTTTGACGCCCATCCGCCCTTCCAAATCGACGGCAATTTTGGCATCGCCAGCGGCATCGCGCAGATGTTTGTGCAGGTGCGCCTTGACACCATCCTGCTGTTGCCCGCGTTGCCCGATGCCTGGCAAGAAGGAAGCGTGGTTGGTTTGCGCGGGGCCA
>WQXF01000196.1 GCA_009784985.1 Clostridia bacterium
AAGCTGCGAGAGTATTTTGACTATATCAAAAATCGCTGCATTGACTATACCATTCCGCCACACAAAAGAATATATGGATTCTGGCATGCGCGTAATTATTCTGTCTTGACAAACGGAATTCACCCGCATATACTCTAGTTGCTGGGAGAAACATACTTGTTTCTTTAGGCACCTTCTCAGTGACCCCCAGCGCTCATTTGCCGCCGACAATAAACTTGTTGGCGGTTTTAAGTTTGGCGGCACCTACACACCAACAAAAAGGAGACATACAACATGGCAGTCAAAATCGCTTTTATCGGCGCGGGCTCCATCGGCTTTACGCGGGGCCTGCTCACGGACATCCTGTCGGTCCCGGCGCTGCAAAATTGCGAGATCGCCTTTACCGACACCAACCCCCACAACCTGGACATGGTGTACCAACTGTGCCAGCGGGACATTGAGGCCAACGGCCTATCTATCAAAATCCAAGCCACCGCCGACCGCCGCCTGGCCTTTCAAAACGCCAAGTACGTGATCAACTGCGTGCGCATCGGCATGCTGGAGGCCTTTGCCCTGGACGTGGAAATCCCCCTAAAGTACGGCGTGGATCAATGCGTGGGCGACACATTATGCGCGGGCGGCATCATGTACGCCCAGCGGGGCATCCCGCAGATGCTGGCCTTTTGCAAGGACATCCGGGAGGTGGCCGCGCCCGGCTGCATTTTGCTCAACTACGCCAACCCCAACGCCATGGTGACCTGGGTATGCAATCAGTACGGCGGCGTGCCCACCATTGGCCTATGCCACGGCGTGCAGGGGGGCCACGCCCAAATCGCCAAGGCGCTGGGCTACGAACAAAACGAAATCGACATCGTATGCGCAGGCATCAACCACATGACATGGTACATCTCCGTAAAACACAAGGGCCAGGAGCTCACCGGCAAGCTGCTGGAGGCCTTTGAAAACAACCCCGAGCTTGCCCAAACCGAAAAAGTACGCATCGACATGCTGCGCCGGTTCGGGTATTATTCCACCGAATCCAACGGGCACCTTTCAGAATACGTGCCCTGGTACCGGAAGCATACGGAAAAGATCAGGGACTGGATCGACCTAAGCGTGTGGATCAACGGCGAAACCGGCGGATATCTGCGAGAGTGCACCGAGGGCCGCCGCTGGTTTGAAACCGACTTCCCCAACTGGTTGAAGGAGCCGCCCAAAGAGTACATCTACGAAAAACGCGGCCAGGAACATGGCAGCTACATCATCGAAGGCATCGAAACGGGCAAGGTATACCGTGGGCACTTTAACGTAGTGAACCGTGGGGCCATCACCAATCTGCCGGCCGATTGCGTGGTGGAGGCGCCGGGCTACGTGGATTACAACGGCATCTGTATCCCCATCGTGGGCGATTTGCCTCTGGGCCCGGCGGCGTGCTGCATGTCCAACATCACCGTGCAGCGCCTGGCGGTGGAAGCGGCTGTCCACGGCAACGACAGGCTGCTGCGCCAGGCCATGATGATGGACCCCCTGACCGGCGCGGTATGCGACCCCAACGCCATCGACCAAATGACGGATGAGATGCTTATTGCCCAAGCCCAATGGCTGCCCCAGTATGGCGATGCGATCCAGGCGGCCAAAGGACGTTGGGCAAAAAAACAGGCCGAGGGTTCGCTGATTCCGCCCATCGTAACCGAGGGTGCGGCCCGCCTGCATACCAAAACAGTGGAAGAGATGGCCAAAGAGAAAGAGAGTGCATCCACATGAATCTATTCGCCAATACGTACACCAAGCGAGAGCTGCTGGAATGCATCGGCGATCTATCTGCCGTGGCCGATGCCCGCGCCTCCACCCTGCTGGACGGTAGCGGCAGGGGCATGCGCATCGTAGACGTGCGGGCCGGATCGGGGTTTTCGTTCACCGTGTTGCCCGATCGTGGCTTGGACATCGCCCATTGCGAGTACCAAGGCGTGCCCCTGGCCTTTGTATCCAAGACGGGCCTGGTGTCTCCCTATCTGTATGAGCATGGCGGCACGGGTTTTTTGCGGTCTTTTACCGGCGGGCTGCTCACCACATGTGGCTACACCCACATGGGCGCAGCGGGCATGGATGAAGGCGAAACCCTGGGCTTGCATGGGCGCGCCACCGCCTTGCTTGCCGATGATTTATGTGTTCGCAAGGAGTGGCAAGGCGATGATTATCTCTTAGAAGTCAGCGGGACCTTGCGGCAAAGCGCTTTTTTTGCCGAGCACATCACCCTGGGGCGCAAGATCACGGTGAAGGCCGGGGAACAAAAACTGCTGATTGAAGACACGTACGAAAATAACGGTTTCAATACACAGCCCTTTATGCTGCTGTACCATATCAACTTTGGGTATCCCATCGTGAGCCCGGATAGCGTGCTGATCACCAGCGGCGCGGATGTGATCCCCCGCGATGACGACGCGGCGTCAGGTTTGGATCAACACGCCCGTTTTGAACCGCCCACCCACAATTACCGCGAGCAGGTGTTTTACCACCACATGCACAAAACCCAAGACGGGAAGGCCTGGGCCTGCATTCTGAACAAAAAGATGGATTTGGGGGCCTATGTGCGGTACGACACAACGGAATTGCCCTATTTGATCCAATGGAAGCAGATGGGCCAAGGCGACTACGTATGCGGGCTGGAGCCGGGCAATACCTATCCCGAGGGCCGGGCCGCGGCGCGGGAGCGGGGGCAATTGCGCTATATTGAGCCGGGGGAAACAAAACGCCTGTGGCTTGAAATCGGTGTGGCTGGTGGCTGTATACAACGACCGTTTGCAAATGAATGTGAATGATGATATACTGCACCACGTAGAGGGATGTTCTAACGGCGGGCACCTTCCTCCGTGACTACAGAAGGAATGAGACAAGTAAACCGCCTGTAGCCAGCACTACAAGCGGTTTTTAGGTTTTAGACAACCGCGCGGAGGCTAGGTTGCCCGTCTGGGCTAGACATCCCTCTACGTTTATTATACAC
>WQXF01000197.1 GCA_009784985.1 Clostridia bacterium
CTTCAGTTAGCAAACCGTCAAGAAGCTTCGCTTGACTCTCCATCGTGCAGGAAAACGAATCGACAAGATCCACAAGCTTTTGTGCATCATCCTGCCATTCGCCTACATTTAATTCAAACTGTTGTTTGCTAGCGCCGCTCCAGCCAACGATAAAAAGGTTTTCCGATGTGGTGTGCACGCTGTTTTGCGCACTCTGTATTTCCTTGATCATTTCCTTCATAACGCGTACCGACTCATGCATCGCGTCAACACTCACCATAAAATCCACAATATCACCCCTTCTATACATTACATCATTAGTCTAGAGTTGCCTCCGCCCGAAGCGGCGGAGCTGGTTGAACCGGCAGAACTGCTGGAACTGCTTGTCGTGTTATTTTTCGCGTTTGCCAGCGCTGCTTGGCGAAGGCGCTCATGATGTGCGTTATCCTCGTTGGTCAAGAATGTGAGCGAAGAGTTTGCCGATGCCAATTCGCCTTCCACTGCACTCCTTGCGCCACGCACCGCGCATACAAAACAGTTGCATGCGCCATAGATACCATTCGCCGTAACCTTCTCCTTTTTTACATGAGAGAAGCCCGCCTCAAAATCACTCGAGGCAGTTCTCATAGGTTTTTCCGCTCTTACGCAGGCCCCCTCCGTGTCGCTGATGTGGTTCAGTGATTGCCGCAGGTCAGCCACTTTGTTTGTTAGTTCTCGTACCTTATTGCAATAGCAAGGCATTTTTGTCACTCCTTTGCATTTGTTTTTAGGTGCTCCTATGTGTCATTTCATATTTTGGAGAATCTGTTGCGCATTTGTCCGATCCGCGTTCGTCAAAGAGTTCCTTGCGTATTTGAGCTGGGCTTTCAGCTCATTCAAGTGGGTGATTGTCTCATTCATCTGATCGGTGATTTCCTTGATCGCGCTGCCCATGGGTTCTGCCGATTTGCCCTTCCAACCGGCCATCATTTTTTGCGTCGCTGCCCCATAGGCATTCTGTTGTTCAACCAAAGCATCGGCCTGATTGCCAAACAGCCTTGCGGCGCTATCGAAGTGTCCTCGTGACATTCTGATTGTTCTGGGCCTGGGTACTGACATGGACGTGCCCACTGACACCTTTGCGAATTTTGGACCTTGAAAGTACTCCATTTAATCCTCTCCTTTGTGGTTGATAAAGGTTTCGCCGTCCAATGCGGCCACATCCAGCAAGTCGTTTTCGTCGTACTCCTCCGGTGCCGGCTCCTGATCCTCTGCGCTGTTGTTTTGGTTTTGCGCCGCATGGCCCGGCTTGGCGCAATCATCTACCGAATACTCCTTGATTTCGTAGCCGTCGCCCTTGCTTACGCGCGCCTTCACCATCTCTTTGAGCACATGGATCTCCAGCACCGTACCGATGCCATCCGGCGTAATGACGTCCTTACCCACCCGAGGCATGCGCTTGCGAAGCTGCTCGTAGGTCTCCTGCTCGTACTTCAGGCAGCACATCAGGCGTCCGCACAGGCCGGATATTTTGGTGGGATTAAGGGAAAGATTCTGCTCCTTGGCCATCTTGATGGACACGGGCTGAAAGTCGCCCAAAAATGCGCCGCAACAAATCTGCCGGCCGCAGGGCCCCAGGCCGCCGAGCATCTTGGCTTCGTCGCGCACGCCGATTTGCCGCAGCTCGATGCGGGTGCGGAATACCGAAGCCAAGTCCTTTACCAGCGCCCGGAAGTCCACCCGCCCGTTTGCCGTAAAGTAAAACAAGATACGGCTTTTGTCAAAGGTGTACTCCACGTCTACCAGCTTCATCTCCAGCTTGTGCTGGGCGATTTTTTCTTGGCAGATGTTGTACGCGTTGCGGGTGTTTTCATCGTTTTCCCGCGCGTTGCGAATGTCCTGCTCGGTGGCCACCCGCACCACCTTACGCAGCGGCGTTACCAACTGGGCATCGGGCACATCCCGTGCGCCGGTGATCACCTCGCCAAACTCCAGGCCCCGTGCGGTTTCCACCACCACGGAATCCCCCGCCTTGATCTCCATCTCGCCGGGATCAAAATAGTAGACCTTACCAGCGCGCTTAAAGCGCACTCCGATTACCATCGACATGCTGCATTTTCCTCCGCAATATTAATCATCAACGTTTCCAGCACCGCCTGCAAAGAAACGTTGCTTGTCAGCATCTTTTTACAGCGCACCGCGCTTTCCATCAGCCGTAATTTGGCGCCCATTGGCGCACGGCGGGCAAAGGCCAGCCACCCGTCGGGATACCCGCGCCACGCGTGATCGGGCTGCTCGTAGGCGGCGCGCACCGCATCGCTTAGGGCTGTTTCGGCTATCTCCAGCACTTGATCCCCCCGGGCACGCTCCTCTTTAAATTCCGCAGCGGCTTGCAGCGCCGTGGAGCCGGTTTGCTCAAACAGCGCGCGCAGCAACCGCTCGCGCAAGGGCCAGTAGCCCTCATCTTCTTGCATACGCAACGCCCGGCCCACCGAACCCTGGGAAAGGCCTGCCAACTGGGCCGCCCTGTCGGCAGGCACGCCGTGGGCGATCAGGCGGCGCTCCACTGCCTCATCGGGCAGGGGCGCGATGGGCGCCAAACGGCAACGGGAGCGCAGCGTAGGCAAAGTCGTCTCCAACGAATCTGTGGTGAGCAAAAACACGGTGCCGGGGGTTGGATCTTCTAACGTACGCAGCAAGCAGTTTTGCGCTTGGTGGGTCATACGATCGGCCTGCTCGATCACCACTGCCTTATGCCCCGCGCCAAAGGCCCGCATTTGCAGATCGCCGATGAGCGTACGAATGGCCTCTACACCAATGGAGCGCTCCGGGCGGATGGTAAATACGTCCGGATGATTGCCATGGGCAATGCGCCGGCACTCCACGCAGGCCCCGCAAGGGCTGGTTTTGCGGCTTCCTTGGCAATACAGGGTTCCCACGCACAGCTTGGCCAGGGTGCGTTTGCCCACGCCGCCCGGCCCAAAGAATAGATACGCATGCACAAACTGCCCGGATC
>WQXF01000198.1 GCA_009784985.1 Clostridia bacterium
CGCCAAGGATGGTCGCAAGCTGCTGGATGTGGTGGACCCCGAGGTGGTGTACGGCGAAAGGGATATTGAAGAGGTAATTCAGGAAGGCCAAGCTTTTGTGGAATTGCCTTTGGGCCAAGGTGATGTGGATTGGGCAGGATACCTGCGTGCCCTAAACGAGATCGGCTACAAAGGCTTCTTAACCATTGAGCGCGAGGTAGGGGCGGACCCTGAGGCCGACATCGGCATGGCGGTACGCTTCTTACGAGAGCGAATCGGCGGCGGGAAATAACTTCTTACAGTCAACCAAAATGTACATGCAACCGCTCCTTGCTTCCCTGTATCTGTATCGTAGGTAACCCTATGTATGCAACTAGACAAGGAGATGAATATGTATATTTTAAAACAATTTTGGTTTGAATGGAGAACCCAAATACAAAAGGCAAGCGGGTGCTTGTTATCCGCTATGTTACTATTGCAGGGGATTGTGGCTTTCCCAGCGCAGACCGCATATGCTTCGAGCGGCGGGCCCAGCCATGGCAGAATGGTTTCCGCCTACGCTTTTGACGCAAAAGCACCGAACTTTGCCGACCGTGACGCGCGCTATCTTACCCATATCAAGTGGGCGTTTGCGTTGATCGAAAACGGCAGGGTAACCGGCGCCCACTGGCGCCATATCGACAAGCTGGCCGCCTATAAGCGCAAGCATCCCCACATCAAAACCATCGTGGCTGTGGGCGGATGGGGGGCCGACGGATTCTCCCAAGCGGCGGCCACCCACGAGGGGCGCCAGAGATTTGTGACATCGGCCATTGAGCTGATGCAACGGCACGGCTTTGACGGCATCGATATCGATTGGGAGTACCCAGGCGTTTCGGCAGCCGGAATCGCCTCGAGTAAGGACGACAAACAAAACTTTACCCTGCTGCTCCGGGATTTGCGCAGGGGGCTGGACGCCCAAACCGCCAGAGACGGCAAAAAGCGGCTGCTCACCATTGCAGTCGGCGCGTCCCCGTCCAATGTAAACGGCATTGAATGCGCGGCCATCGCCCCCCTTGTGGACTATGTGAACGTAATGACCTATGACTTGGCCGGGGCCGGTGCAGGCACCCGCACCGGGCATCATGCCGCCATGTACCCCTCCCGGCCTGGAGACCCATCGGCCCACACTGCCCTTGAGACTTACGAGCGTGCGGGCATCCCTCGCAGGAAACTGGTGATTGGCGCGGCCTTTTACGGGCGTTTGTGGAGGGGCGTGGAAAACGGCGGCAGAAATGGCCTGCATCAGACAGCGGCCGATCGTGGCACCACCACGATTAATTACCCCTCCATCATGCGCAACTATTTTAACACCAATGGCTACAGGGTGTATTGGGACGACGGGGCCTGCGCGCCCTATCTGTACAACGGCGAGAACTTTGTTTCGTTTGACAACCCCGAATCGGTGCGTATCAAGGCCCGCTACGCGCGGAGCCGTGGCTTGGCCGGTGTGATGTTCTGGGAGTATTCCTTGGATTCCTCCGGCGATCTGTTAAAGGCTATCGATGCCGGGCTCAACAACAGGTAACGCGAAACAACGCATAGCATAGGATACCAGGGGCGAGGCAAATCGTTGCCGCGTCCCTTTCTTTGATGTATGAGGAGGGATCCTTATGGATGCTGCATTTTGCTCGGAAAAATTTTGTTCAGGTTGCAATTGCGATCGATGCAAAAGACGCCCAGGCCCCTGTTGCCACGATGATATCTGTCCCCGCTGCCGGATGCCGCCACAATCTTGCTGCTGCCAAACATCGGGCTCACAAGGCGGTTACTTATTGCCTAAGATACTGGCCAGCGGGCGGGAGTGGGTACGCTGTATGGAAGCAACCCTCCAAGTGCGCTGTCTGCCCGAGAGGGTTGCCCAGCCGCTGAGCATCTGCCAAATCTGCGTGAGCAGTTGCCCGCCCCGCTGTTGGGAAGACGATACCTGGCGCCCCGAACCCAGGGCAGTGATTTTGATGGTGGAGGTTCCGCTGGATGTGATCCTGCGCGACGCGGAAGGCTGTATGCACCGGGGCCAGAGCGAGGTGCTGGTGCGGGTGCGCGTGCCGCTGCCCTTCCCCAGGGACCAGTGCTGGCGAAACCAGTGGGTGACCCAGGCGGCGGTACGTATGCTGGGTTGCGCCACACAAGCGTGTGAGCGAACGTTTTGTGTGCGCTTGGAAGCCCATGTAGAAGCCTTCATGGTGCGCTCCGAGCCGGTGGTGTGCCGCCGGGAGTGCAAGCCTCAGTGCCAATTCCCGCTGCCGCTTTTTCCGCCGCCACCGCAGATCGGGGCGGGTTGCGGCTGTTGAGTTGATGGGATTGTAGGGGCGGCCCTGTGTGGCCGCCCATTACCTTGGCGGTGGGCGAGGGCGGCCACACAGGGCCGCCCCTACACAGGCTTACCAAAACGATACGGGCATACCTTGCGGCATAAATAACACTGTATTTCGAGTTTTCCGTTTGCCATTGTGAAAAATTTAGAGCACCCTTTCTTTCCGAATGCGGTGAGATCATTCAATGCACCCGACGGGCACATTTCTACGCATCTGTTGCAATTCTCGCAAATGCTATATTGTGCCCTTTGATCTGGAACCAGGTCTGCATCGGTTAAAACAGCGCTGAGCCAAAGCAGATTACCGTACTGGGGATTCGTGAGCAAATAATTTTTGCCGATAATGCCAAGCCCTGCGATTTCTGCGGCGTGTTTTAGAGAAATGTATCCAAACTGCTCTTTTCTTCCATCGCCTTCCACCCATTTGCCGCCAGTGGCGCTTATGGCTTTGGATTTAAACCCAGCGGCTTTTATCCGTTTGGCTACTTCTTTTGCTATATTGGAAATTTGGGTAAGCATAACATTGCGGCTTGCGGTGTATTCAACGGTATCGTTTAGAGCCTCTTGTGGGGAGGGAATCCCCAAAACAATCACAGAAAGGCAGCC
>WQXF01000199.1 GCA_009784985.1 Clostridia bacterium
ATCCGTACGTAGATCAAGAAAAATGTACGGACTGTTATTCATGTAAAGAAGCGTGTGCATTCACTAGTAGGTGTGACACTAAGGGCCAAGACCCATTAGATGTATTAGGACTAAAGCTTCTGGACGAAAAAAAAAGAATGGAAAGCCAATCAGGGGGGGGGTTTACTGCTTTTGCCGAGTTTGTACTTGCAAAAAAGGGTGTTGTATATGGTGCTTCTTTGGAAGATGATCAAGTTGTCCGTCATAGGCGTGTTACACAGCTCAAAGAGTTGGTGCGATTGAAAGGCTCAAAATATGTTCAAAGTGAAACAGAAAGAGCGCTGAGAAAAATTGGTGCTGACTTGTCTGAAAAAAAAACAGTGCTATTTAGTGGAACACCGTGCCAAGTTGATGGAGTAATCCGGTTGCTGAGTCAAAAGGGGATCAAAACTGATAATTTGTACACATGCGATCTTATTTGCCATGGAACACCAAGTCCAGCGGTTTTTAAGGACTATCTATCTTACATTCAAAAAGGCATTGGTGAAGAGATCGAAGATTTTTGCTTTCGGGATAAGAGAGCGTGTGGATGGCATAGTCACGCAGAATCTTTTTGCTTCACTCGAAAGACAAAAAAAAAGAAATATAAAACCATATATACAAGCTTGTTTTACAAACACCTGATTCACAGGCCAAGTTGCTATTGTTGCCCGTATGCTTCGTTATCTCGTGTTGGCGATGTGACAATTGGTGACTTTTGGGGAGTCGAAAAAATATTGCCAAAGATCGACGATAACAAAGGAGTATCACTGGTACTTGTCAACACAAAAAAAGGGTATGAGCTACTAGAGCGAGTGGATACTGTGATTGCCAAGTGGCCCAGTTCAACACATGCATGCTTGCAACCACAACTTATATATCCACCAGAAATGCCGATTAATAGAGATGAGTTTTGGAGAGAATATCATGAAAAAGGCCCCCAGACGGTTTTTCACAAATTGGAAAAAAAGCAAAAAATGCTCAAGAAAGCAGCATTAGCCATGGGGATATTTAAATACTGTAAAAGGATCAAGTGGAGAGCAAAATCAGCAATGAAAAGCGTCTTTAGATTCTTTTCGTGATGGCTTTTATGGATGTGTACGCTAAGCGATGGGGAATGGGAGGTAGATTCTCGTACGAAGAGCGAAGAGACGTTGCAGATGAATTTGATCGAAATCTTTCCTGATATGCGTTATCCCTATGCACAAGCTATGGTGCTGGTTGTTCTGGGATACAAAGCCGACCAAGCGCATATTCCCTGGTTCATTGATCAATACAAAAACTTAAACGCCTCTATCCAGATGAGAGCCATTGCGAGGGAGCATATTACGCCCTTTGTGAAATGGACAGCAGGTTCTATCTTGCCGCAGGGAAGGTTCGCATAAAGTAGCGTTTGACGCTTACTACCTGAATAAGTTGTAAAGCAAGAGCAGTTTTAATCGCAAAATCAGATTGACACAGCCATGGTCACTAACATAAAATTGAACAGAACATATGTTTGTGCACGCCTCAAGCACACACGGCGGAAGAGCACGCCGTGGGCGCAAAAATCTGCAAGCGGTGGCTGCGTACACCGCAAATGAAATGGAGGAATACCCCATGCATAATCAAAAAGAAACTGAAAAACCAGCGGAAAACATGCCGAATGACCCTATTAATTTCGCCGTTCTGTTAAAAGATAAAGCATTTCAGGCGGAATTTGATAACCGGGTGAGCAAAGCCCTTGTCACAGCAAAGACAAGTTGGGAGCAGGAAACCCAAAAGCGTATCGAAAGCGCCCGCATGGAAGGCGAGGCCCTGGCCCAAATGACTGCCGAGGAGCGTGCCAAGGCGGAAGCGGAATCGAAAGTAGCCGATATCCTCGCGCGGGAGAAGGAGATGGACAAGCGTGAAGCGGACATCAAACGCCGCGAATTGTTAGCCCATGCAAGAAGCACGCTGGCACAACGCGCCCTTCCGCTGGAATTGGCGGATGTGCTCAGCCATGTGGTGCCCAGCGCAGAAGCATTTGGCATGTGCATTGACGCGCTGGAAGAGGCGCATAGAGTGAGTATAAAATATGGCGTGGAAGAGCGCTTGAAATCCACCCATGCGCCTAAAGCGGGAAGAGGGGAGGCAGTGCCTATGCTGCATGCTATGCGCGCTGCCGCCGGGCTGCCCTGAAAGTAAAAGCACAAGGAGTGAACCCAAATGCCCAATCAAATCGAGCTTTTTGCCAACTATACACCAATCCTGGAAGAGGTCTACAAAACCACTTCGCTCACATCCCATCTCGACGGCAATCCAAGTCTAGCGCGTGAAGGCGCAAACGCAAACGAATTGATTATTCCCATGCTGGATATGCAGGGTCTTGCCAGCTACTTGCGCAATGGCGGATATGTGAGTGGCGAAGTAACGCTTACCAACGAAACGGTGCCTGTGAATTTCGATAGGGGCCGGATGTTCTCGTTGGACGCTATGGACAACATAGAGACCGCCAATCTGGCTTTTGGGCGGCTAGCTGGTGAATTTATTCGCACAAAGGTTGTGCCTGAGATGGATGCTTTTCGCCTGGCGACCTACAGTGGCATGCCAGAAATCGGTGCTGCAACGGCCGATCTTACCAATGGAAATGCGGTGTTAGCCGCATTGCGCGCGACGATCAATCAAATGGATGAAGATGAAGTGCCCTACGATGATCGGTTCCTGTTTATTACACCCTCTCTATAAAGCCCCGATTGAAAATTCAACTGCCCCCCTGTGGGGCTGTGCCCTGTTGGTTGATAGATTGCGATTTTTGATGCATGGAACGGAGCGAAGCGGAGTGGAGTGCGTCAAAAATCGCGGCACGGTGTTATGGGGGGATTATGCTGCCAGTATAACAGTC
>WQXF01000200.1 GCA_009784985.1 Clostridia bacterium
CCATAGCGTGACCATGCGTTTCAAGTCCGGCAGTGAGTTCTATTCACAATCCAGCCGCCTTGTCAGCGCTTGAGCCCGCTGGTGGCGATGCCGCCGATGAGTTGTTTTTGCCCGAAAAAGAAAACGATAATGGGCACAACGGTGGTAAAGGAGGCGGCGGCCATGAGGCGGTCCCACTCAATCAAAAAGCTGTTGCGGAACAGATTCAGCCCGAGAGTCATCGTAAAGTTCTCCGTACGGTTCAGGAAAATCAGCGGCCCCATAAAATCGTTCCACGCGGCTACGATCTGAAAGATGGCCACCGCGACCATCGCGGGGCGAATGATGGGCAGCATGATGCGCAGGTAGATGTCAAACGGCCGGCAACCGTCAATCAGCGCCGCCTCGTCCAGGTCGTATGGTATCGAATAGAAGAACTGTCTCAGCAGAAAGATATTAAAAGCCGAACCGAAAAACGATGGCACGATGAGCGGCTTGAGCGTGTCGATCCATCCCAGGGCATTGAACTCCACATACAGCGGTACCGCGGTGATCTCCCAAGGGATCATCATGGTGGCCAGCATCACCGCAAACAGGAAACTCCGCCCTTTGAACCGCAGCCGGGCAAAGCCGTAGGCAGCCATCGACGAAGAGATGAGCGTGCCGATGGTGCAGAGCAGCGCGACTGCGACGGTGTTTTGAAAGAACTTTGCAAACGGAACGATGGTCCAGGCATCGCGGTAGTTGCTCCAATGGACCGGATTGGGAAGCCACTCCGGAGGAAAGGCGAAGATGGCGCGTGAAGATTTCAACGAGGTGGAAACCATCCATAGAAAGGGGATGAGACACACCGCCGCCACACAGATAAGAATGGTATAGATCACCAGTTTGCCGGCGGACCTTCGTACTTTGTACACCGATTTATACACGGACTTATGCGCCAACATTGTGCTACCTCCCCTCCGTTTCGTAGTACACCCATTTGCCGGAGGTTTTGAATACCAGTACAGTAAAAAACGCGATGATGAGGAATAGAATCCACGATAACCCGGCCGAATACCCCATCTTCATGTCGCGGAAGGCGGTCTGCCACAGATAATAGGCGTAAAACATGGTGGAATACTGCGGGCCGCCCCTGGTCATCACATAAGCCTGGGTGAACGTGCGAAATGCGCCGATGATGCCCATAATCAGATTGAAGAAGATAGTGGGCGTGAGCATGGGCAGGGTGATGCGCCAAAACCGGCGCCACTTGCTGGCGCCGTCGATGCTGGCGGCTTCATGCAACTCCGGCGGCACATTCTGCAGTCCGGCTAAGTAGATGACCACTTGGGTTCCACTGCCGTTCCATACCGCCATCATGATCATCGAGGGCAGTGCCCAGCGCGCGCTCCCGAGCCAATCCGGCCCTTCGATCCCGATGCGGCCGAGCAGATAGTTGAAGATGCCGAAATCAGGCTGCAACATCCACATCCAAACCACCGAGATCGCCACGCCGGTGATGAGGGACGGCAGATAGAATAACGTGCGAAAGACGCTCTGCCCCTTGATCTTTGCGTTCAGCAGCAGCGCCAGCGCCATCGACAATACCAGGCTCAGAGGCACCGAGGCAAAAGCGTAGACAAGCGTGACCTCCAAAGATTTTTTGAACATCAGGTCGAGGGTGAACATCTGGACATAGTTGCGCAGGCCCACAAACACAGGCGTATCCAATAGGCCCCACCGGAAAAAGCTGATGACAAGTGAAAAGCCCAGCGGAAAAAGCGAAAACGCCAGGAACCCAAAAAGCCACAGGCCAATGAATGCATACCCGGTGAGGGGATGATACAGTCTGTATTTTTTCTTTTTGAACGGTTTTATTTTGGCAACGGCCTGGGACGACATAATCAACACCATCCTCTATGGAGATTTGCACTCGCGCGGCATACAGAAATACGGCGAAGAGAACCACCCAAAGCAGCTTTATGCCGGGCGCGTTCCCTCCGCCGTATGGATTTCGCCATGATATCAAGGCGCCGGGCCGGCCTGATAGCAAACTACCTACCGACCAGCAAGCTCTGCTCGATCATCACGACAGCCTCGTCCAGCGCCTGCTGCGCGGTAACCTCTCCGGTTTGAGCAAGATCGATCGCGAAGGCCAGTTTCTCGTTGATCAGCTCCCAATCGGGCGCCCGGAAGAAGCACGGCTTGACGGTACAATAGGGAATCATATCGTAGAAGGCCTTCATGTACTCGTCTTCGGCGGTTCCAAGCTCCTCGGCGATGGAGGGCATCTCGGCAAGGCCATACCCCAGCTTAACGAATTCGGTTTGCCCGGGCTTGCCGCCGAAATATGTCGCGAAACGTACGGCCTCCTCGGGGTATTTCGTATCCACGGAGACGCACAGTCCGCTCGTGTGCATGACGCCAACACGGTTGCCGTCCTTTGTGGGGCTCATGACGGTGCCCACATTGAAAATCTCTTTGAAGGTGTTCAGCTGCCACATGCCGCTCTCAATCATGGCCGCTTTGCCGGTCTTGAATATCTCGGTGGCGCCGCCCATCGTGGTGCTGGATGAAGGCGTGGGGCTGACCTTGTGTTTGCTCACCAAGTCGGCGTACCATTGCACCGCTTCCACGGTGGCGGGGGAGTTTACGTAGCCGTCCACGGTGACGCCGTCTTCGCCGATGAAGTCGCCGCCGTTGGTCCACACAAACTGTTGTACGGTATAGGGGTTGTCATACTCGGTGACGAAACCGAATTGATTCTGATCCTTGTCGGTCAACTTGATGGCGATCTCAACAAAATCGTCCCAAGTCCAATCGTCGGTGGGATAAGGTACGCCGGCGGCGTCAAACAGATCCTTGTTATAGTAAAACGCGCGCGTCGTGGGGATGTTGGGCACGC
>WQXF01000201.1 GCA_009784985.1 Clostridia bacterium
TCGGATCCGATGTGCTGAGTGCGTTGCGTGTCGCCTTGGAAAGGGAGCGTTCACCCATTGGCCGGGAGATTCTTTGCCAGATTATACGGAACGATGAGATTGCCTGTACGCGGGGCATGCCAATCTGCCAGGACACTGGCTTGGTGGTGGTATTCATCGACCTTGGGCAGGGAGTGCGCCTTATTGGCGGGGATCTGCAAGAAGCGGTAGATTCCGGTGTTCGCTCCGCTTATCGAGAGGGCTGTTTTCGCGATTCGACGATCTGGCCGCTTTCGCGTAAAAGGATAGATGGCAATGTGCCAGCAACGTTGTATGTAAGGCTCGTGTCGGGAGAGAATGTGGACATCATCGTGACTCCCAAGGGTTTTGGCAGCGAAAACATGAGCAAACTGGCTATGCTCACACCGGCGCATGGCGCGGCGGGTGTTGCGGATTTTGTGGTAGATACCGTACGTGCAGCCGGAGCCAATCCCTGTCCGCCTGTGATTGTAGGCGTAGGTATTGGCGGAACCGCCGAAAGTGCGATGCTCCTTGCCAAACGACAACTTTTACGAGCTGTGGGTACATCATGTCCGGATCCTGAGTTAGTTTGGTTAGAAACCGAACTGCTGATACGGATTAACGCATTGGGCATTGGTCCACAGGGCCTTGGTGGCGACACGACTGCTCTGGCGGTGCATTGCGCGCAACAGCCTACCCACATTGCCGGGCTGCCTGTAGCGGTCAACCTGCAATGCCACGTTGCGCGGCACAAGCGTCAAATGATCTAGTGACAAGGCATTGACTGTGTTGCTTTGGTTGTGTGTTAGGGTGAAATGCAGATATACAACGTCTTTATCCCATCAGCCGCATGTATTGTCCAGATATTGCTGCAACGCTACTGCGAGCTGAGCCGGGCAGGAAGCGTGTCCTTCGCAGGTGATGTCTTTGAGAAGCGGGATCAGCTCGCTGGCTCGTCGTCCTTCAACCAGGCGAGACAAGCCTCTGCCGTTTCCATCACATCCGCCTGAAAAGGCACAGTTACGCACCACTCCATCCACAATCTCCAGATCGATTTGTGTGGCGCACACTTCTTCTGGAATATATGTAAACCGCATCAGGATCTCCTTCAAAAAACTTCAATATTTGTCTTTTGATGCGATGTAGTATATCGGCATCATATGACGATTCGTTCCATTCGCCGTCGATCGGCGATCTCCTCCCAGTATGGGTAACATGGGAGATGCCGCTTCCGCGATTTGGTTGTGGAGGAGCCGATGGAGAGGAGGTTTATTTTGACACCGGGAACAGTACTGAATGGTTCTTTTCTTCTTTCCGTGAAAATGGGATAATGAAAAAGGGAGGAGGAGGAGAAATGAGCGAGTTTGAAAACTTTGAAGAGATGTTTGCACAGTCGATCGGGTTGACGGAGCCATGGCGGATAGAGCAGGCGGAATACATGCACGAAGAGCGGGCGGTGCATATATACGTAAAGGCACGAAAAACAGCGAAGTATCCCTGTCCGGTATGTGGAGAAATGTTGTCACGATATGATAATGAGCAAGAACGCATATGGCAACACGGGGATGTGGTATTTTTCCCGTGTTATGTACACTGCAAGCGACCACGCGTGAAGTGTCCCAAGTGCGAGAAAACGCATGTGGTGACAGCGCCATGGGCCCGGAAAGGATCAAGGTATACACTGCTTTTCGAAGCCTACGCCATGTTGTTGGCGGAGAAACTTCCATTGGAACAAGCCCGCAGGTTTCTGCGAATCAGCCACACATCGCTTACAAATATTGTGGCATACTGGGTAAAGAAGAGAATAGCGGAAGACGACCTAAGCGATGTAATGGCACTGTGCATCGACGATACAAGCTTTCGGCGAGGGCAGAGTTATGTGACGGTGGTAATAGACGCGGCACAGAGGCGAGTGATTGATGTGGAGGAAGGCCGATCGGCGCAGCAGGTCTGGGATTTCTCGGAGAAACTCGAGAAAAAAGGCGGAGATTGTACCAAGGTCACACAGGTAGCCAGCGATATGTCTTCAGCCTATATAAGCGGGATACATGACTGTTTTCCAAACGCACAGGTTGTCATTGATCGCTTCCATGTATCGCAGTTGATGCGTAATGCAATGGACGAGGTTCGGCGAGAAGAACAAGGGACGAAGGCTTCACGCAGCCGTAAATCCGGCAAAAAGTTGCTGATGATTCCACAAGGACGAATGGACAAGCATCAGCAAGAGAAGCTGGCAAAAATAAGCAAGCTCTATCCCAAGACAGGCCGAGCTTTCCGTATGGTGCAGGCTGTTGACACGGTGTATAAATGCAGCGATATTGCCCAGGCCATTACGCTGTTTGAGCAACTCTATACGTGGTTGCGCCGTAGTCGGTTGGAGCCAATGAAACGTGTTGCATTGACTTTACGGAAACACAAGACTGAGATTTTGGCATACTATTTCCATCGCCTCACCAACGCTGTCGCCGAGGGGATTAATTCCATCATCCAAGCTGGAAAACGTAAGGCTCGGGGATTTGCCACCTTCCGTGGTTTCTCCACCATGATCTACCTCGAATCTGCTAAACTGGATTTCGCTCCCATTCCTCTCTTTTGCTAATTTTCACGGAATTAGGAAAAGAACCAACAAAAGCTCGCGCTTGACAGTTTGCCGTTTTGCAACTACAATGAATCCGGTCCATTCCCAATTGAAACGGTACGAAAGGAGTTGTGTGTGGATGAGTGAACGTATGGTGAGGGCCTACTAA
>WQXF01000202.1 GCA_009784985.1 Clostridia bacterium
GCCTGCCTTTATCAAAATATACACACATACCGCCACGGGGATCAGCGCGCCGCCCACGTTGACCGACACCATGCCCAGCGGTATATCCGGGATGAATCCCCCAATGAAAATAGCGGCCACCAGCACCAGCGCCTGGCGGTCGGTCAAGTGCATGCGATCCAGCACCCGCTGCGCGATCCCGAATAAGATTAGCAGCGCAAGCACCGTAAGCGCGACCATGCCCACAGACATCCTTCTCACCCCATCGTTTTGAATTGATACTGGGTGAAGTGTGGCTATTTGATGTTTGGATTATCCTAGGGAATAATCTCTTAATTTTTGTTTAAGTTTACATCCGGCTCCGCCTAGCGTATAATAAAAAAGGAATTTTATTGGAGAGGGGATTATTTTAATGGTAAACTTGATTATCCAACTTGTCAGCGGTGGGTTAGGTGGCTTGGGCGCCGGTAAATTGATGAAGAAATTTTCCCTTGGCGGCATCTGGGATGCTCTGGCGGGCATCGTTGGCGGCGGTATCGGCGGCCAGGTGCTGGGTCTGCTAGGCGTTGGCTCTGCCGCAGGTGGTCTTGATCTGGGCGGCATCCTTACAAGCGTTGTGGGCGGCGGCATTGGCGGCGGTGCGCTGCTGGCCATCGTTTCGGCAGTGAAGGGGCTTTTTTCTAAGAAATAGGCTGCTAGTTGATGCACGCCAAAAGGCACGGAGTAACTTTTGTCACTTCGTGCCTTTTTTGATACTGTGGTGAAGTGTGGCTTTACTCTTCGGCGAATGTGAGAGATGCGGCGACACGTAGCGCTTCTTCGAGATAGGGGTAAGTGATATTTGTGACGTTGGTGAATTCCACCCTAAAACAAAAATCATCTTCTAGCCAATGAAGAGTCATAGATGCATAATTTTCCTTCTCGAAAATGGTACATAGATATGTTTGCCCCTCGTACTCCATCGGCTTAATCAAGTGGTCGGTTTTAAGTTCCAGGGTTGCTTTCGGCCCTACATAATCCTGGATAATCCTAAGTTCGATGAAGGGTGGATCAAAAAGATGCCCGAAATAGAGCAGCACGGAGTAGTATATGCCAACTGACTCATAACCTTCCACGCGAACAACCCTAAACTGGAGCTCTTCTGGCAAGTAGGTTGGACGCACCATGGAAAAACACAACTTCTCTTCCGCCATCTCCAGTGTGTCTATGGTGATTCTTCCTGGCAAAGCATTCAGATTTACTAACTCCGTTATATCCAGCCACTCCGGCCACTGACTGTTATGATATTGATAGGATATACCGCCTGGTGAGGAAAATGTTTCATCGCAATACGTCGCTTCAATGCGGGGCAGCGATAGGGTATAGCCTTCTGCAAAAATCAGGCTCACAAATCCAAAGTACCAACAAAATAGCAGGCAGCAAGCAACGAAAAGCTTTTTTATCATGAGGAATCCCCCTTTACCTGCTTAATGTAGCATGTCTCTCTGGAAAAATCAATCAGGCAAGATGTTGTATCCAGCTCATTTTTGCATACCACGGGTTGCGGTGAGCAAAAAAAAATGCTATAATGCAAGGGAACAATGTGCGAACAGAGCATAAGCCGAAAAGGTAGGGTAACATCTTATGAATGAGCTAAAAGCAAAAGAATACAAGCGCTTCGAGAGCATCAAACATCTCCGCGCTGATGGCAGCGAGTATTGGTTAGCGCGTGAGCTTGCGCTTGTGCTGGATTACACACAGTGGCGCAATTTTCTAAAGGTCTTAGACAAAGCGATGATTGCCTGCAACATTAGTGGACACAACGTTTCTTGCGATTTTGCTGACGTCAGCAAAATCGTCGATGCAGGCGCAACATCAAAGCCGGTAAAAGACTATGAATTATCACGATATGCCTGCTATCTCATCGTACAAAACGGTGACCCCCGCAAAGAGGTCATCGCCCTTGGACAAACCTACTTTGCCATCCAAACGTATCGGCAGGAGATAGCGGATAGATTTAATGAGCTTGATGAAGAAAGCAGGCGGCTTGTAATTCGCGGCGACATTCGCCAGTGGAATCAAATGCTGGCAGAGGCGGCCCGTGACGCAGGCGTAATCACCAACGAGGAATTTGCAGTCTTTCAAAATGCCGGGTACATGGGGTTATATGGCGGTTTGACCGTCGAGGATATACACAAAAAGAAAGAACTTTCTGTGCGTGACAAAATCCTCGATTTTATGGGCAGCACGGAGCTAATTGCCAATCTATTCCGCATATCGCAGACAGAAGAAAAACTCAAACGGGACGCTGTTGGCAATCCTTCGGAGGCAAGCGCAGTGCATCATGCCGTAGGGCACGAAGTGCGTTCCGCCATCAAGCGCGTTGGTGGCACAATGCCAGAGGATTTACCCACGCCGGACAAAAGCATTGCCCAAATCGAAAAAGACCGGCTGAAAGAATTAAAGCGACGAGCAAAAGTCAAACCGCTCATGCTGGACGAATAAACAGCGCCACTAATAATAGGACGTGATAAGCAAATGCCCAAAACCTACGACGCCGCCAACCTAAAAGTCCTCGAAGGCCTGGACGCCGTGCGCATGCGCCCCGGCATGTACATCGGCTCCACCGGCTCCCGCGGCCTGCACCATCTGCTGTGGGAATTGATCGACAACGCCATCGACGAGGCTTCCAACGGCTA
>WQXF01000203.1 GCA_009784985.1 Clostridia bacterium
GGGCCGTCATATTATTGAATAGATTAAACTGCTGAAACACCATGCCCACACGGGCGTGGTATTGAGCCAGCAGCACGCTGCCATCCCGGATATCCTTGCCGTGGAAAAGCACCTGGCCGCTGGTGGGGGTCTCCAGCATGTTGATGCAGCGCAGCAGCGTGCTTTTGCCCGACCCTGAAGCGCCGATGATGCAGGTGACCTCGCCCTTCATGGCGGAAAAATGAATGTCCCGCAGCACCAGATTGTCGCCAAACTGTTTGCCCAGGGCGCGGATTTCGATTACGGTTTCCCGAACAGATTCAGACATCAGCTGGCCTCCTTTGGAATGCCGCTTTGGGAGCCATGAATGGTGTAGCTGGCCGGGCCGTCCATGCGCCGCTCCAGCATCCGCAGCAGGCGGGATACGGTAAAGGTGAGCGTTAGGTAGATGCAGCCGATGATAAAAAACACCTCAAAGTACTTAAGGGTGGCGCCCGCGGCGGCCCGCGCCTGAAAAAAGAGCTCTGTGACGGAAATGACGTTGAGCACACAAGAGTCCTTGATGTTGACGATAAACTCGTTGCCCAGGGCCGGCATGATGTTGCGGATGGCTTGGGGGAGGACCACATGGGTCATGGTTTGCCAATGGGTCATGCCAATGGAATGGGCGGCTTCGGTTTGGCCCACGTCCACCGACAGGATGCCGCCGCGCACGATCTCGGCCATGTACGCGCCGGTGTTGATCGACACGATGAATACCCCGGCGACGACCGCGTGCAGCATGATGCCAAAAAACATCTGTATGCCATAGTAGATCACCATGGCCTGCACCAGCATGGGCGTGCCACGGAATACCTCAATGTAGATGTTGAGCAAACTTTTGAGCACCGCCAGCAGTGCACGGGAAAGGAACCTGGCCCGTGGCGCGGGTTTGATACCCCGCGCCACAGCCACGAGCAATCCCAGCCCAAAGCCCAGCACTGTGCCGCTGATGGCGATGAGCATGGTATTGCCGGTTCCGGCCAGGAATAGCGTGCCATATCTATCGAGTATGACGCCTACCCATTCAAAAAATGATCTGGACATGGGCCTACTCGCTCAGGGGCTGGCGCGAAACCGCCCCTTCCATCGTCCGCTCGCGGGCCTCTTCGTCCAAGGTGGCCAGCACGGCGTTGATGGCTTCGAGCAAGTCGCTGCCCTGCCTGAGCCCTACGGCAATGCGCTCGGGGGGGACATCGAACCCCTGGCCTTCGGCGAAGGAAACATAGCTCAAACCCGGGTTGGCGACGGCGGCGGACACCGCGCCGGGGCGCTCGGATACATACCCATCGATTGCGCCGGCGTTAAGCGCCACCACCATGACGGGGAAACCATCCATGGCAGTTTGTTTGTTCACACCGGGTATCTGATCGACCACGTCGTAGTGTGTGGTGTTGAGCTGGCCGGTGATTCTTGCACCCTCCAGATCGGCCAGGGTTTGGGCGTCCGCATAAGGAGAGTCCTTGCGGACCACCACCACCAGGTCGCTCTCGTAGTAGAGTTCGGTAAAATCGATGGTGAGGGCGCGCTCGGGGGTAGCGCTCATGCCCGCGATGATGGCGTCGATTGTGCCAGACATCACGGCCAAGGGCAGGCCGTCCCAATCGATGCGTACGATCACCAGCTCACGGCCCAGGCCCTCGGCGATCAGGCGGGCGATCTGTACGTCGTAGCCGTCGGCATAACGGCCGTTTTCGATGGGTACGGCCATGTCGCTGGGGTCGGCCTGGGTCCAGTTAAAGGGCGCGTAGTCACATTCCATGCCAACGCGGAAGGGTTCCGCCGCCACGCCAACCGAGAGGGTAACCAGCGCGAGGATCAGGGCCAAGGCGATCATTTGGATCACTTTTTTCATGGGGTAAACCTCCTTCTAATGCGATACGGAAGGTGAGGGGCATAGAATCGAAACAAAAAACGACCGGGCAGAACGCCCCGATCGTCGATGTCCATACGCAAAAACGCACAAGCATGCCGGATAGCGCTCCACAATTCGCATTGTGACAGTCGTCGGCATATTCTGCCGCCGCCCAACCTCACAGCCGCTCAAACGGCCGGGGTTTCGGCGGGTTCCCCTTTCGCACAATCTCAATGCCCTTTGAGGGGCTCAACCGTGTTACTTTTGAATCCCGCGCCTCTACCTACCGTATTCAATTGCTTAGCATTCTGCCACATGGGAGGGGATTTGTCAAGCCCCGGATCACCATAACAGAGCAACAGCATTTGAGTATAAATTCTTCCAATAAACTCATCATTAGGCAAAACGCCGTGCAGAATCCCTCCACCGCTGCGGCGGTCCCCCTCCCTTTAACAAGGGAGGTAGGGGCTAAGGACGATAATTTGGAAAAATTGTAGCACAGCAAAGCCGCGCTTGTCAAAAAATTTACTTTACTCTTTCTCCTGCGATGCGATGGGTGCGTCCTCACTCTTTACGGCGGCAGTTACGCTGTCGGCAGTGCGGCGGATGTTGCTATAGGCCTGGCCTACAAAGCCATGGAAATCCAAGTTGGGATCAGCCGCGCCCTTGTTCCACTTCACTTTGCAGCCGGTAAGGAAGGTAATGATCACGCCGGTGATGAACACCCAGGGCGCGGCAAAGAACACAAACAGCCAGGCCAGCAC
>WQXF01000204.1 GCA_009784985.1 Clostridia bacterium
CGGTTTTCAATTTTTTGCTGGAAGCGACGCTCGTTGGGACGTTGCTCATTGTGCTGGGGCTAATCATACGGCGTTTTTTACGCGGCAAGCTGGGCAGCCGCGCAATCTATGCGGCTTGGCTGCTGGTGGCCCTTCGCCTGTTGGTGCCCATTGCCCTGCCCAATCCGGCCATGAACGAACTGCGCCCCACCCTCTCCACCGACCAGGGCGCCCGCCCCATTGCCGATCAAATTCGTGTTCGGTTTCAGGACAGCATGTCGGACCTTTCCTGGCAGTTGCAGCAGAACACCCCTCCGGAAGACAGGGGGGCCTACAGCCTGTCAGGTTTCTTTCTGGACGTGGCCGCCTACACCACCTACGGCTGGACGGGAAAATGGGTGCTCTTGGGTTACCTGGGGGTGGCGGGCTTGGTGCTGGGCTACATGGTGGCCCAAAACGTCTACTTTTGCAGGCGGTTGCGCAAAAACCGCATCGGCCCACTGCCCCAGGAGGATCAGGACCGTTATCTGTCTCTCTGTCAGCAGTTCAAGGTAAAGCCTATCCCTGTGTACTTGGTGGATCCCTTGCCCGGGCCGTGCCTGGTGGGTGTATTTCGCCCGTTCATCGCCCTGCCGCTGGACACCCCGCCAGACCGGCTGCCCCATGCTTTGATGCACGAGCTGTGCCACCGCAAGGCCCACGACGGCATCTGGGGCCTGGTTCGCAACGCCTGTTGCATCGTGCATTGGTTCAACCCCGCTGTGTGGTATGCGGCGCAGCAAGCGCGCATCGACTGTGAACTGGCCTGTGACGACCGTGTAGCGGCCACATTGGGTACGGAAGACAAAGTGGCCTATGCCAATACCCTGGTGCAGGATGCAGCCCAAAAGAACGCGCCGCGGCTCACCGTGGTGGCCACCGGCATGACCATGAAGGGCCGCCATATGAAGAAACGGATCACCGCCATTTTGCAAAGCCGTCAGGTAAAGCGCTGGTCACTGATTGTGTTTGGGCTGCTGGCTCTCATCGCGTTGTTGCTGGCTTTTGCCACAGCGGAGCGTTACGCACCAGGCTATGATATGGAACTGGCCAAATCCATTTATCTGTGGCAGTTGGACGATCCATTTTCTCCAGATCTGCCCGAAATGGAACCGCTGGCGGCCAGGGAGATTTCTACAAAAGAGGACGCGGCGAACTTTGCTTCGCTGTTTCTATCCTCGCCTTATATTGCGCTTTATTTCCCGATCGACGGGGTGTACGTGGCCCAGACCGGAGACCAATGGACTGTTGCCATGCCAACCGTGGATGAAGGTGTGGAACTGCGCTTCACCAAAGATGGCCATGTATCCTTCTTTGCTACCTGGAACAATCCATGGGAAGTAGAGGTGAACCAACCCGGCAGGATTCGAGACAGCGCGCGCAAGGCGGTGGACGCCTATGTGCGGGCCTTTGCCCGGGACTGCTTGCAGGGCTTCGAAATAGAAACCGTGGTGATAGCGGAGGACCTCTGCAACCTGGAAGGCCGCTATTTCAACTGCCAGGTACTCAACACCAATGGGGATTCGAACGCCAGCGTGCTGGTGCAGGTGGCCCCAATGATGTGCGTAAAGCAAGTAGTCATCGGCGATGGCATGTCGGCCGGGATAGACATGGCTGGCGACACCGGCATTATCGATGCAAGCAACAAGGTATTCCTCTCACCAGAAGCGCAAGCGCTCCAAAACTACATCGATATGCTCGAGCAAGCAAAAGGTAGCGTGCGGAATTGGACACTGGAAGAAAAGGCCGAATGGGATCGTTTGAGCGATGAAGTGCAGTTGAGTGAAAATGCCGATTACATTCCGAATGCACGATACTCGCTTCCAACGCCGGATGTTCTCCAGGAAGCCGAAGCGCTGATCATCGCCAAGGATGCCATTCAAAGCACATACGCCCTTGAGACAGAAACCGTAGATTCGTTCTCGTCATCTTCATATTACACCGTTTTTGCCTCAGCCGATCTAAACTGGTTTGGCACAGCAAATCCTATCTGGACGATTGAGTTCTACTGGGATGATGATCCGTTGAACTACTACTATGTCTATATCGACGCGATTACCCAAACCGTTGTGAATATGCTGGCTCCTGGAGAGGGAAATGGCTGAGCTGTTTGACGTGGGTGAACCTTCCCCGTTTTTGGCCTTGACAAATCATCCCTTTTGTGGTATTTTATTATAAACGAATATTCTTTTTTCGCGTGCAGATTGCATCAAAACTGAGCAGGCGATAAACCCTTTGGGTTTATGGGGCTGGGCCGCGATTGCGGCAGCGGAAGCGTACTATACGCATCTGTGGGACAGTAAAGTGTTCCACAGGTGCGTTTTTCTATCGGGACACAAAACGACGGAGGGTTCCAGCATGACAATGGGCAACCATGAACTCGGCGGATTGACAACCGCAGAAGCGAAGGCGCTTCAGTTACAGCATGGAAAAAACGAGCTCGCCGCGCAAAAGCAAGAGGGTTTTGTCCAGAAGGTGTTCCACATCGTATGCGAGCCCATGTTTCTGCTGCTGATTGCCGCGGCCATCATTTACTTTGTGCTCGGCGAGCCGCTGGACGGGCTGATCATGCTGATATTCGTCGTCGGCATCATCAGCATCGACGTGATCCAGGAG
>WQXF01000205.1 GCA_009784985.1 Clostridia bacterium
ACCTTTTTGATCGTTTTGGCAATCTTTATTTGGAAATGGTATAACATTCGGCAAGAGCGGGGACAACCTCGCCATCATCAAGCGTAAGGCGAGCCCATTTTTCTGAAAAGTATAATTCTTCAAGAACATCCTTAGTTTTATACTTTCCCTCTTTCCAGAGTTGAAAAGGCGTGAGGGGCTCTTTTTGACTACTTCCTTGTAATCCGTTTTCTGTCAACGTAATCGCCTCTCTTCATTCGAATTCGGTACAAAATCTACCACCTCAAACCGCCTCCACCAGCATACCATACAGAAAGAAAAAGCCTCCAAATCTCAGTGATTTAGGGGCTTTTCGTATGGAGCTCTTATCCAGATTCGAACTGGAGACCTCATCCTTACCAAGGATGCGCTCTACCGACTGAGCTATAAGAGCGCGGCACGACGCAAGCAATATCATATATCACCGCTCAACAAAAATCAAGCCATCACGGCTACTTTGGAGGGGCAAATGAAAAGAAATTTGAATCGGTGTTCACTTTCATGATGGTTTTGTCACATATCGGCAACGGCACGGCAGGTAACTTTTGCTCGCCCGCCGAAGCCAAAAGCCCGGCGGGCGAGATTATGTGCTGTGCAAATACGTAAGTTCAGATTACGCCGAAAACATCACGTCTGAACCATTTGCCCCTAATCCCCGCATGCTATGCCTCGAACTTGTAGATGGTGGTAAAGTCGTACTTTTCCCCCACATGCAGCACGCAGTCCGGGAAGTTCGGATGGTTGATGGAATCGGGATGATATTGCGTTTCCAGACAGAACCCGGCGCGCTTCATGTAGGGTTTGCCGGAAGGGCTGACCATCTTGCCGTTTAAATGATTTCCGCTGTAAAACTGCACGGCCTCCATATCGGTAAAGACGCGCATGGTGCGTCCGGAGGTCGGCTCAGTTACCACCACGATTTCTCGCAGTCCAGTGCCGCCAGCTACGAAATTGTGATCATAGCCAACGCCATATGTCATTTGCGTGTCGTCGTTTTCCAGGGCCAGTCCGTCGCCGATACGCTTGCCCTCGCGCAGATCCAGCGGCGTGCCGGTCACGTCCATGAATTCGCCTGTGGGGATGCACTCGCTGTTAGCCACGGCGGTAATGGTATCGGCGTTGATTTTTATCACGTGATCCAGGATGTTGCCGCTGTCCTGGCCGGCCAGGTTAAAATACGCGTGCTGAGTGAGATTGCACAGGGTATCCTTGTTGGCCGCCGCTTCATAGTGCAGCGACAGTTCACACTGGTCGTTCCAGCCATAAGTGAGCGTGACGCGCAGCTCACCGGGATAGCCTTCATCGCCGTCGGGGCTTACATGGCGCAGCACCAGCTGATCCTCCCCCTCGCCTTCAACGGGCGTGAGTTGCCAAACATACTTGTCAAACCCCACATCGCCGCCGTGCAGGTGGTTCTTGCCGCCGTCATTCTTGGCCAAACGCAGCTTTTGCCCGGCCACAGTACATTCGCCCCCGGCGATACGGTTGCCCACGCGGCCAATCACCGCGCCCAGATAGCCGTTGTTGGGCTGATAATGCTCCGCATCGGCGCAACCCAGCGTCACATCGCCGAGAGCGCCGTGCTTGTCGGGCACCATTATCGAAGTAATCAGCCCGCCGTAATTGCTGATGGACACCGACGCGCCCTGTTTGTTGGTCATCACGTACAGGTCGAGTTGCGTCCCGTCCTTGAGCTGCCCAAAGGGTAGTTTCCGAATAGCCATCGCAATCCCCTCCGTATTGGTTAATACTCCATATCAGTACGCTTCATTATATCGGACACAGCGCGCTTGTCAATCGGATTGCACTCTCGCGGCAAGCATCTTTACCATCTCGCCCTGCAAATCCATCAGGTGATTGCGCTCCTGCGCGATGATCGAATGGAAAGTAT
The DNA here is from genome assembly GCA_009784985.1 of Clostridia bacterium. GTDB lineage: Bacteria > Bacillota > Clostridia > Christensenellales > Aristaeellaceae > WQXF01. The sequence goes on from WQXF01000205.1 coordinate 1,910, forward strand.
CGCGCGCGGCGGTGTTCTTTGTGATCATCATACATTCCCAATAATACAGGATCGAATCCTTCTCGGATTGTATCGCCTGAATGATCAGCGCAAACGGATCGTCAAAGCCATAACCGCGCGCAAACGCGGTGAGCCCGCCGGGGAAGACCACGTCCGCCGCCAGCGCGGACAGAAAAGCGTTCGACTCCATGTCATAATCGGCAGAGCCGCCCGAACTCTCGATACGCTCCGCCGCCTGCTGATACAACGCGTCAAATGCCTTCATGTGCTCATGCTCTTCCTCCGCCAGATGGCGGAGCATAGCCTTCGCATCGGGATCGGCGGTAAGTTTCATCGCGCGCGTATAAAATTCCAAGCCGCGCCGCTCGATTTCCGCGGCGACGCGCAGCCCTTCGAGGTCATTAAACACATGATAGACCTTATCGGTCATTTCTGGTTCCTCCTTGCCTCGCGCTGATTTTGGTTTAGCTTGCTATCCCGCGATCTCTCGCGCCAGCGACTCGCCCAATAACCGCGCCTGTTCCAACGCCTCGTCGGTGGGATTCAGGCGCGCTCGCACACCGGGCAAGAGCTTGTATCCGATCTTTTCCAAACGGGATTCCATAAGCGCCACGGCCTC
>WQXF01000206.1 GCA_009784985.1 Clostridia bacterium
CAACCATTACACTGATTTGCTCAGCCAAGGACACATTCATACCCCCTTATATGCTTCCCCTCGCGGGGCTACCTTTTCCACGAATATTGTACTATCGTTTTCGAACGAATACAATACTCGCCATCCGCCGACACGCAAACGATATGTAATGATATCCTGGCCCTTGATTTGCTTAATATCGCCATCGGGTAATCTTTCTATCGCAACCTTTATTCTCCGCTTGGTCGGCGCATCAAGCCTGTTAATCACCTTTGCTGCATCTTTGCCATATAGCACCTTCATATCATTGCCCCAACCTATTGTATTCCTCAATCAGCTTCAACGACTCCCCATCGGCCTTCACCGCACGAATAGCTTCCGCCGTGTTCTCGCAGATCATATCAAAAATAAACTTGCCATGCTCCGCCGTGGCGCTAGAAGGATCGCCCGCAAAATGATAGGGGTATTCCGCGTACCAATTGAAGCCGGAGAACACGCCCTGGACGCGCACATCCTTTAGCCTTTGTTTGCTGGCGCTCTCCGTCGGGTTCATCAAGTTCATGCGCACCAGATCGGGCCGCAGGTGCATGATCACCGATGTCTCGGCAAACCCCGCGTGATCACCCAAATCCTGTACACCGCTGCGATCCCGTATGGCCTGGAGTTGCTCCTCGCTTTTGTTGTGGATGTAATGGGTGTAGAGCGCATACGGGCGATTGAGGCCAGGAAATTGCTGGGCAAAAAAGGGCAGGAAGTAGGCATTGCCCCCGTGGCTGCTAAGGATCAGTATCTTGCTAAAGCCGTTGCGGTGGATTTCGTCGCACATCTCCAGCAGGGCATCCATGATCAGCCGGTGCGAGCCGGCCAGCGCGCCCTTTACGTGCCTAGCCTCGGCGATTTGCCCCAAAAAGTAGTACGGGAACACCACGGCGGGAGCCAGCTCCGCTGCCCGCTTTGCCACCGCCGTGCCGGTGTACATATCGGTGCCCAGGGGCAGATGGTCGCCGTGCTTTTCGATTACGCCCAAGGGCACCACACACACGCCCTGGCTCTGCTCCACGCAGGCTGCAAAGTTCCCCGCAGATAGTTCTTCCCACAGCATTCATTTCGCCTCCCTATAAAATTGCCTTTAAAGTATTGCGTCCACAAAAGCGTCGGCGTCAAAGGCCTGCAAATCGTCGATGCCCTCGCCCACGCCTACGTACAACACCGGCACGTTGAGCTCACAACGGATCGCCATGGCGATGCCGCCCTTTGCGGTGCCGTCCAGCTTGGTGATTATGATGCCGCTCAGCTCGCTCACCTCTTGAAACTCCTTGGCCTGCACCAGCCCGTTTTGGCCGGTGGTGGCGTCGATCACCAGCAGGGTGCGCACCTCGGCCTGGGGATGCTCCCGCGCGATCACCCGGGCGATTTTGCGCAGCTCCTCCATCAGGTGCTTTTTGTTGTGGAGCCGCCCCGCCGTGTCCACGATCAGCAGATCGGCCTCCTTGCTCTTGAAAGATTGAACGGCATCAAACACCACCGCCGCCGGGTCGGTGCCCTCGGGCAGGCGCACCAGGGGCGTGCCCGCCCGCTCGGCCCACACCGCCAGCTGATCCGCCGCCGCCGCGCGAAAGGTATCGGCAGCGGCCAGCATCACAGTGTGCTGGGCCTCACGGAAGCGCAGGGCCAGCTTGCCGATGGTCGTTGTCTTCCCCACCCCGTTTACGCCCACCACCAGCATCACCATGGGCCACTTGAGCGGTGGGCGGGGCATGCGCATGCGCTCCTTGAGCAGCTCCTTGAGCAACTCCCGGGCCCGCCTCGCGTCCCGTGTTTTTTCGGCGGAAACCTTGGCCTTGAGCGCAGCAATCAGCTCGTCGGCGGCGCGCACGCCTATGTCGGCCATGATTAAGATGTCGGTGAGCTCCTCGTAGAAGTCCTCGTCGATGTTGCGGGTGGCCAACACAAGGTCGTCCACGCGCCCGGCCAGGGATGCGCGGGATTTGGTGAGGCCCTGTTTGAGCCTGGCGAACAGGTTTTGTTTTTCTTCGGGCATGGTGGTCCTCCTTCTCGGCTCATTAATTTATGTATTCATACTGAGGCAGCATCGGCCCCGTCCATAAACAGTTTCCAGGTTCATATACTCTGATATGCGTTCGGACAAGAAACCCATTACTAAAGATAATCTTGTCCGCAGGGGCATACCAACCGCTATTTTGTGTTTCACGTCCGTAAGACATAAAAAAATGAAATGCAATAAAGAACCATATCAGCGCCGATAATAGCAGCAAAATCGCCCCACGCCATAAAACTTCAGGTAAGTCGCTCGATCTATAAAAAGCCAGGTATAACGGAAGCACAACGCATAACCCGGTGAATATGTAGCACATCACAAAAACTAACACATCACGATAGCGGCGCCCAAGGGAAACGATGATGATGTTGCCCACCAACAAAAGCACCAGTGCCGCAACAAGGAAAATAGCAACCCAGCGAAGGCATTTGGTCATGACTGCATGTGTTTTTTCTGCACGGCTTTGCA